>NZ_BACW01000286.1:0-2175 GCF_000333315.1 Curtobacterium sp. B8 | reverse complement strand
TGTCCGCTATGCGGCGATCACTCGGACGGGTCCGTGCCCCGGACGGACATCCATCACCCACCTGACGCAGATCGTCCTCGTCCGTGGCAGTTCCGGTGCGCCGACCTCGGGATCCGCGAACCGGAACTGCCAACGGCAGGATCGATCGTCGCCTCGCGATCCGCCGGGCGTGGACGAGGAGCTCAGGAGGCCAGGGACGCGAGCCGTTCGGCGCGACGGGCGGCCTGTTCCACGGGGTCCGGCACGGGTGCGGCCTGGACGAGCCGGCGCGTGTACGCGTCCTCGGGACTCCGGAGGATCGCGTCGCGGGTCCCCTGCTCGGCGACCCGCCCGTCGTGCAGCACCACGACCCGGTCGCAGAGGGTGTCGACGACGGCGAGGTCGTGCGTGATGAAGAGGCACGCGAAGCCGAGGCGTTCCTGGAGCTCGCGGAACACGTCGAGCACCCGGGCCTGCACGGACACGTCGAGGGCGCTCGTCGGCTCGTCGGCGACGAGGAGCGCCGGGTCGAGCGCCACGGCGCGGGCGATCGCGACGCGCTGGCGCTGTCCGCCGGAGAGCTCGTGGGGGTACCGCTCCGCGAAGCCGCCGTCGAGCCCGACGTCGGCGAGGAGCCGCTCGGTCCGCTCGGTGACCTCGGCAGCCGGCAGGCGCAGGATCTGCCGCAGCGGCTCGGCGACCGTCTGTCCGACCGTGTAGCGCGGGTTCAGCGACCGCAGCGGGTTCTGGAACACCACGCCGACGCGCCGACGCATGGCCCGGCGCTCGGAGCGGCCCGCGGTGGCGACGTCGGTGCCCTCGACGACGACGCTGCCCGCCGTGACGGGGGCGAGGCCGACGGCGGCGCGGCCGATCGTCGTCTTGCCGCTGCCGGACTCGCCGACCAGCCCGACGATCTCCCCACGCCCCACCGTGAACGACACGTCGTCCACCGCGCGGAAGCGTCCCCGGAGCGCACCGCCGTACTCCACCACGAGGTGCCGGACGTCGAGGACCGGGGCTGGGGTGAGGCGCGCCTCCAGGCCGGCACCCGTGTCCGCGCCCGGGACGGAGGCTCCCAGGCGGGGGACGGCGGCGAGCAGCTCGCGCGTGTACTCGGCGGTGGGCGTCGTCAGGACGGCGACGGCGTCGCCGGACTCGACGACCCGGCCGCGGCGCATCACCACCACGCGGTCCGCGAGGTCGGCGACGACGCCCATGTCGTGCGTGATGAGGAGGATCGCGGTGCCGGTGCGGCCGCGGAGCGCACGCAGGACGTCGAGCACTTCGGCCTGGACCGTGACGTCGAGGGCGGTGGTGGGTTCGTCCGCGATGAGCAGGTCGGGGTCGGCGGCGAGCGCCATCGCGATCATCACCCGTTGGCACTGGCCGCCGGAGAGCTCGTGCGGGTACTGGCCGAGCCGACGCTCGGGTTCCGGCACCTCGACGGAGCGCAGGAGCTCGACCGAGCGGGCGCGGACGGTGGCGCGGTCGAGTCCGGCCTCGGCGCGGCGCACCGCCTCGGCGAGCTGGAAGCCGACGGTGAAGACGGGGTTGAGCGCGGCCGACGGGTCCTGGAACACCATCGAGACGCGGCGTCCACGGACCTCGCGGAGGGTGCGCTCGTCGGCGCCGAGGACCTCGAGGTCACCGATGCGGATGCTGCCCGTCGCGCGGGCACCGTCGGGTGCGATGCCCATCGCCGTCATCGCGGTCATGCTCTTGCCGGAGCCGGACTCCCCCACGACCGCGACGACCTCGCCGCGCCCGACCCGGAACGACGCGTCGTCGACGGCGCGGACGGTCTCGCCCTCGACGTCGAACGTGACGGTGAGGTGCTCCACGGACAGGACGTCGCTCATCGGGTCTCCGATCGGTCGGTGCGGTCGCGGTCGGCCTTGAACGCCTCCCACTCCTCGAGCATCGTGAAGTGGTGCCCGCGGAGCCACTGCATGTAGTCGCGGCCGTTGCGGAGGCGCTCGCGGACCTCGGCGTCGACGTCGCCGTCGGCGGTGTGCCCGCCGGACTCGACGATCGCGAGGCCGCGGCCGATGATGTCGCGCTGGCGGTCGAGGTAGCGGCGCTCCCCGGCGAGCCACGAGCCCCAGACGTCGGCCTCGGCGCGGAAGTAGTGGCTGCGCTCACCGGGGACGGTGTGGCGCTTCACGAAGCCGCTGTCGACGAGCCGCCGCGTCG
>NZ_BACW01000287.1:0-2716 GCF_000333315.1 Curtobacterium sp. B8 | reverse complement strand
CCAGCAGGACCCTGAGGAAGGAGCGCATGACTCCATCGTGCTCGTCCCGCGCGCGGCACGCCCGACGACCGGCGGGAGTCGGACACATCCGCAGAGCGCGGCGTCGGTCCGGGTCGACGTGCACCGGCCCGGGCGGGTCGGGCGGTCGATCGGTACGGTCAGGACATGGCAGCCGTCGCCCGGGACCACGAGCCGCCGGCAGCGCCTGCCACCGTGGCGGTGCTGCTCGCGCCGGTGTCGTTCTACCTCGGCCTGTTCCTGCCCGCCGAGGCGACCGGGCGGCACCTCCTCCTCGGGACGGTGTTCGGCGCCGTCGGGGTCCTCTGCGGCTGGCGGGCGATCCGGATCGCCGGACGCCGTCGCGCCGTGCGCGTGTGGTCGTGGATCGGGGGCGTGATCTGCGGGCTCGGGCTCGTGATGCTCTACTGGCAGGTGCTCGTGCTCGTCACCGGCGGCGCGTTCCCGCCGCCGTTCTGGTCGCCGTACGCCAACCGCTGACGCGCGCGCCGCGGCGGGGTGCGGCGCGCGGGGTGCGGCGCGAGTCTCGCGGTGGCGGACACGTCTCGCGCTCCGGGAGGCGATAACTGTCCGCCTGGCCGAGGCTCGGGCTGCGGCCGGTGGAGCGGCCGACGGCGCCCAACGCACCCACCCACCGGCCGGGAGGCACGGGGCTGGCTGGCACCGCGCCTCCCGGCCGGTGGTGGGTCACCACCCGAACGTGCCGGCCCCGCCCTTGAACGGGCCGACGACGTCCGCGGTGATCCACCCGCCGTAGAAGTCGCCCTCCTGGGCCTGCACGACCTCGCCGCCGACCTCGCACGAGTCCATCATCGACGGGTAGATCGCGACGCGGTCCCGCAACGACTCGTAGCCCGGCTCCGGCGTCGGGTAGTTCCACGCGGCACGCGGTGCCACGCTGTCGCCGCCCCGCACGTCGAAGTAGCGCGCCCGGCCCTTGAACTCGCACATGCTCGACCCGTCGGCCGGCACGAGGGTCCCGTCGGCGAGGTCGGCGATCGGCAGGTAGTAGACCGGCGGGTGGGACGTCTCGAGCACCCGCACCGCGCCCGTCGTGTCCGCGACGACGACTCCGCCGAGCCGGACGACGACCCGGTCGCGGACGGGTTCCACCGCCGGCGGCCGTGGGTAGTCCCACACCGATTCCTGGCCGGGTCCGGGTTCGATCCGCTGAGGTCTGCGCATGCACCCGTTCTACCGCCGGCGGTCCGGAGCCGGCCGTGAGGTGGTGCCGAGCCCACCGTGAGGTGGTCCGGAGGCGGCCGTGAGGTGCAGAGTGGGCGGATGACATCGACGTCACCACGCGCCACCCTGTTCCGCCGGAAGCCCATCGAGACGATCGAGGACGAGGCCGGCGGCGAGGGCGGCCTCAAGCGGCACCTCGGTCTCTGGCAGCTCACCGCGATCGGCATCGGCGGGATCATCGGCGCGGGCATCTTCACCCTCGCCGGCACCGTCGCGCACGGGGTCGCGGGGCCGGCCGTCCTCCTCTCGTTCCTCGTCGCCGGGGTCGCCAGCGCCGCAGCCGCGCTGTCCTACGCCGAGTTCGCGGGGATGATCCCGAAGGCCGGGAGCGCGTACACCTACGGGTACGCGGTGCTCGGCGAGATCGTCGGGTGGTTCATCGGTTGGGACCTGCTGCTCGAGTACACCGCGATCGTGGCCGTCGTCGCGATCGGCATCTCCGGCTACGTCGGGTTCTCGTCGGGCAGTTCGGCGTCGACCTGCCGGCCTGGATGCTCGGCGCACCCGGCACGGGCGACGGGCACGTCATCGACGTGTTCGCGATCATCCTCTGCCTGCTGACCGCGTTCGTCCTCACCCGTGGCATCCGGAGCGCCGCCCGGTTCGAGCTCGTCGCGGTCGGCATCAAGGTCGGCCTCGTCGTGCTCATCGTCGTGCTCGGGGTGTTCCACATCAACAGCGCCAACTACCAGCCGTACTTCCCGTTCGGGTTCGGCGGCGTGATGACCGGTGCTGCGACGGTGTTCTTCGCCGTGTTCGGCTACGACGCCATGTCCACCGCGGCCGAGGAGTCGGTCGATGCCCGGAAGCACATGCCGAAGGCGATCCTGCTGTCCCTCGGCATCGCCATGGTGCTCTACGTCCTGGCGACCCTCGTGCTCACCGGCATGCAGAAGTACACCGACATCGACCCCGAGTCGGGCTTCTCGTCGGCGTTCGCGGCCGTCGGGCTCGGCGGGGTCGCGAACGTCATCGCGATCGGGGCGATCGTCGGCATCATCACCGTGCTGCTCACCTTCATGCTCGGCGCCTCGCGCGTGTGGTTCTCGATGAGCCGCGACGGCCTCATGCCGAAGTGGTTCGCGCACACCGATCCGAAGCGGCACGTCCCGACCCGGGTCACGTGGATCATCGGCGTCGCGGCGGCGGTCCTGGCGGGTCTGCTGCCGATCGACATCGTCGCGGAGCTCACGAACATCGGCATCCTGCTCGCGTTCGTCGTGGTCTGCTCGGCGGTGATCGTGCTCCGCTACCGGCAGCCGGACCTGCCCCGGACGTTCCGGCTCCCGTTCATGCCGGTGATCCCGGCGATCGGGGTGATCGCGTCGCTGTGGCTCGTGACGTTCCTGCAGTGGGAGACGTGGGTGCGGTTCGCGGTGTGGTTCGCGATCGGGCTCGGGGTGTACCTGGGGTACTCGCGGAAGCACAGCAAGCTCGCCGCGGATGCGATGCG
>NZ_BACW01000288.1:0-2813 GCF_000333315.1 Curtobacterium sp. B8 | reverse complement strand
TCCGAAACTGCTGCTGCTGTTCATCGTCGGCGACATCCTCGGTACCCGGGGTCTACGCGCTCACCGGTCAGGTCGCCGCGGAGTTCGGCGGAGCAGCGTGGCTCCCGTTCCTCATCGCGTTCGCGGTGGCGCTCCTGACCGCGTTCTCGTACCTCGAACTCGTGACGAAGTACCCGCAGACCGCCGGGGCTGCCCTCTACGTCCACAAGGCGTTCGGCGTCCACTTCCTCACGTTCATCGTCACCTTCATCGTGATGTGCTCCGGGATCACGTCCGCGTCGACGGCCTCGCGTGCGTTCGCGGCGAACCTCGGCGCGGGGTTCGGCCTCGAACTACCGAACGCCGTCGTGATGCTCATCGGCATGGGCTTCATGCTCCTGGTGATGGCGGTGAACTTCCGCGGCGTCAGCGAGAGCGTGAAGACGAACGTGGTGCTGACCCTCGTGGAGCTGTCCGGCCTCGTGATGGTCATCCTCATCGGCTTCTGGGCGATCGCCGGCGGCAACGCGGACTTCTCGCGCGTGGTGATGTTCGACACCCCGGAGGACAAGACCCTGCTGCTGTCGATCTCGACCGCGACGTCGCTGGCGTTCTTCGCGATGGTCGGCTTCGAGGACTCGGTGAACATGGCCGAGGAGACCAAGGACCCCTCGCGGATCTTCCCGAAGGTGATGCTGACCGGCCTCGGCATCACCGCGGTGATCTACGTGCTCGTGTCGATCTGCGCCGTGGCGGTCGTGCCGATCGGTGAGCTCGCCGGCAACGAGACCCCGCTCGTGACCGTCGTGCAGACCGCGGCACCGGGCTTCCCGATCGCCGCGCTCCTGCCGTTCATCTCCATGTTCGCCGTCGCCAACACCGCCCTGATCAACATGATGATGGCGTCGCGTCTGCTCTACGGCATGAGCAAGCAGGGCGTGCTGCCCGGGTTCTTGTCCCATGTCTCGCCTGCCCGCCGCACCCCGTCGACCGCGATCCTGTTCACGACGCTCATCTCCCTCGCGCTCATCGGGTGGGTGTCCCTCAACCCGGACTCCCCGATCGTCGTGGTCCTGGGCGGGACGACCTCGCTGCTGCTCCTCTCGGTGTTCGCGGTCGTGAACCTGTCGGTGCTCGTGCTCCGCCGGGACAAGGTCGACCACCGGCACTTCCGCGCCGGGGTCGTCATCCCCGTGATCGGCGTCGTCACCTGCGTCTGGCTGGTGCTTCCGTGGTCGTCCGGCCGTGACCCGCAGCAGTACGAGATCGCCGGCGGACTCCTCGCGCTCGGCATCGTGCTGTGGCTCGTGACCTGGTTCACGCACGGCCGGAAGCAGACCGAGAAGGCGCCGACGGGTCTGGTGACCGAGCCCACCGCCGTGCAGCCCTCCACCGCCGATCGCGAGCACGACCGCCAGGACGGCTGACCGGCCGACCCGCGACACCCCCGATCGGGCGGGGGCGGTTCTCCAGGAGGTGCACGTACCCTCGTCATGCTCCGAACCGCCCCGCCCGAGAGGACCCCGTCATGCGCCGCGTCGGCATCACCCTCGCGTCCGTGTTCGGCGTGGGCGTCGTGGCGGCGGTGATCGGCGTCGTCGTGCTCGTCGTGGTCGCGGTCAACTCGCTGTCCGGTGCCGCTCGACCGCTGGCGGCCGCCACCCCGACCTGCCCCGCCGCCGCCACGAAGACCATCGGCGGCATCGCGGTCCCGGCGGGCCCGGTCGCCGGGTTCTGCCAGGACCGCCTGGTGAACGCCGCGTACGTCATCCAGGCGGCCGAGGCGCTCGGCATCGGCCCGCACACGCAGGCGGTCGGGGTGATGACCGCGATCGGCGAGTCGAGCCTGGTGAACCTCGACCACGGTGACGCCGCCGGCCCGGACAGCCGCGGGCTCTTCCAGCAGCGGGACAACGGCGCTTGGGGCACCTACGCACAGCGGATGGACCCGTACACGGCCGCGTCGATGTTCTACGCGAAGCTCGTGAAGGTCCCCGGCTGGAAGACGATGACTCCCACGCAGATGGCCCACGCGGTGCAGATCAACTCGGATCCCGACCACTACGCGAAGTTCTGGCCCGAGGCGAAGGCGGTCGTCGAGGGCCTGACCGGCGAGACCGTGCCGGACACCGCACCGCAGAGCTGACCCCACGGCGACCCCGGTCACGCGACGAGCGAGCCGGGCTCGTCCAGCTCGAGCATCTCCACCCCACGGTCGTGCACGATGACCTGGCCGCGGAGCCGGACGTGCCGCTCCCCGAACGAGCACGCGACGGCGTCGACCCACTCCCAGTCGACGGCGTGCGCCTGGTCGTTCCCCGGCCGTTCCCAGACCACCAGGACGTCGTCGGCCTCGACCTGCTCGGTGACGTCGGCGATGAGCGCGGCGAAGTCCTCCACGTGCTCGTCGGGTTGGTAGGGCAGTTCGGACACGGGGAGCAGGAGCGGGATGGGGACGCCCCGCTCGGCGAGGAAGACGACCCAGCACTGTCGGGTCAGCGGTCGGCCGATGAGCTCGCGGACGAGGGCGAGGACGTCGGCGTCGGTCCGGACGGGTGCATCGGTGAGGCGGGCGATCATGTCGGTGTCTGGCATGACCCCAGCGTCGCGGCCGGCACCGGCCCGCCGCAGGGCCCCGACGCGATCTGTGGACGACGCCGCCCGCGACCGCCCCGGTGCAGGAACGGGTCAGATGCCCCGGGTCACCGCCGCGTCGACGAGCAAGCGGCACGCGAAGGACACCACGACGACCGCGGTGATGCCCACGACCGGGATCGCCCACGCCATCCGTCGTCGGACGAGCCGGAACAGCGACCAACGATCGCCCCGACCAC
>NZ_BACW01000289.1:0-8002 GCF_000333315.1 Curtobacterium sp. B8 | reverse complement strand
GGTTCGACGCGACCGGGCGCCCTGCCCTGGGCACTCGGCCTCGTGCTCGCCGGCGCCGGCCTGATCGGTGCGCGCACGNTGCGCCGCCGTCGCGCCCAGCGCTGATCCCGGCGCCTCCCGTCGGTCGCGTGTCCGCGTGACCGACGGGAGGCCCGACCCGGCCCCGTCCCGCCCNGCACGGCGCGACGGGGCCGTCGTCGTCACAGCGGGGGCGCCCGTCGGTAGCGTGGGCACATGCCCACGCTCCTGCACATCGACTCCTCCGCCGACCTCGCCCACTCGCGCTCCCGCGCCCTGACCGCGGCGTTCGCCGAAGCCTGGCGTGCCCGCGGCCCGGAGTACACGGTGGTCCGCCGCGACCTGCACGTGGACCAGCTCCCCCACCTCGAGACCTCCGCGCTGCACTGGGCAGCCGCGGACCGCACCGCCGACGAGGTCGTCGCGCCCGAGGCCGAGGCACTGCGCCAGGAGGTCATCGACGAGCTCCTGGCCGCCGACGTCGTGCTCGTCGGGTCGCCGCTCTACAACTACACCGTGCCGTCGACGCTCAAGGCGTGGCTGGACCGGGTGCACATCCCGGGCGTGCTGGTCGGCGACGTCCAGCCGCTCGAGGGCCGGCCGGTCGTCACCGTCGTCAGCCGAGGCGGCACCTACGACGCGGACACCCCGACGGAGGGCTGGGACCACGGCTCGCCCGTGCTCCAGATCATCCTCGGGACCGCGCTCGGCATGAAGCACTACCCCGTCACGGTGAGCGCCACCCTCGCCGACCGTCTGCCCGACCTCGCACCGCTCGCCGACCACGCCGCGGCCGAGTTCGCCGACGCGAAGACGACCCTCGAGCGCCTGGCAGCCACGCTCGCCTGATCCCTCAGGCGGGACGGACCTCGTCCGACCGACCGAGGAGGGCGATGTGGTACGCCGTCTGCGTCAGGGCGCTCGCCAGCAGGAAGCCGGTCATGGACTCGATCCCACCGCTGAACGGCACCCGCGAAGCGACCTCGTACAGGGTGGGGCCGTGCAGGGCGTCGAGGGCCTCGGCGACGTGCCGTGAGCGTTCCTCCCGGTGCCGGACGAGGACCCGCGCCCGTGCGACGACGTCGCGGAACCGGTACTCGTGGCCCGGGCACACCTCGAGGTCCTCGTACCCGTCGAGACGACCGAGTGACGCCAGGTAGTCCCCGAGCGGGTTCGTCTCCGGGCGCCCGCCGAGTCCGATCCCCGAGTTGATGCGCGGCAGGACGTGGTCCCCGGGTGAAGAGCAGTCCGTCCTGCTCGTCCACGAAGCAGCAGTGGCCCGGTCGTGTGGCCCGGGCGTCCACAGCGCGGGAATCGTCCGACCGGCGATCGGCACGACGTCGCCGTCCTCGAGCAGCAGGTCCGCGAAGGGCTGGACCACGCGCCCCAGGCCGATGCGACGGCGGCTCCCCCAGGTCTCGACCACGCCGGCACGCAGATCCTCCGGGAGCCCCACGTCGCGATGTCGGCGTCGTTCGCACGTGCGTGGCGCCGTTCGTGCCGGAGCGCCTCCACCTCGAGGCGGTGCATGGCCACGCGCGCCCCGCTCGCGCGCCGGACCGCGTCGGCAGTGCCGAGGTGGTCGGCGTGGAGGTGCGTCACGACGACGAGCCCCACGTCCTCCAGCGAGCGACCGATGGCCGCCAGACCCTCGCGGAGGACGGCGAGGTCGTCGTCGGCGGACCATCCGGGATCGATGAGGGTGAGGATCCCGTCCGTGCCCTCGACCACGTAGACGAGCGTGGCGTCCGGGACACCGAAGCGGAACGGGACGGCGAGGGTCCAGACGCCGGGGCGGATCTCCTCGACCGGCGGCAGGACGCCGTCACGGAGCGCCGCGGCCTGCACGGGACTGATCGGTTCCGGTGCCGGCGCTGCCGGCGGGGGCACGGTCGTCACGCGCCCACCCTAGCGACGCGCGCCGCCGCGCCGGGGCCGCACCGGGCCTCCTGGCCGACCGGGCCGACCGCGTCGCGTCCGCGACCGGACCGCCACCCGGATCCGTGCGCTGGCAGTTCCGGTGCACGGAACTCGCGGATCGTGAACCGGAACTGCCACCGACCGAACGGAGGACCACGTCGCGGAACGCGACCCGGTGCCGTGATCCGACCCCGCACGAGTAGACAGGCCGCATGGACACCGCACCCATGCTCGCGAAGGCCGTGCCGACCATCCCGGAGCCGGACAGCGTCCGCGGCGGGCTCCGGTACGAGCCGAAGTGGGACGGGTTCCGCGGGATCGTGACCGTCGACGGCGACCACGTCGAGATCGGCAGCCGCGGTGCGAAGCCGCTGACGCGGTACTTCCCGGAGCTCGTCGAGACCTTCCGCGCGCAGCTCGGCGGGCGGGAGCACCCGGTCGTCCTGGACGGCGAGGTGGTCCTCCGCACCGGCGAGCCGGGCTCCGAGCGGCTCGACTGGGACGCACTCTCGCAGCGCATCCACCCGGCGGAGTCGCGGATCACGAAGCTCAGCCGCGAGACCCCGGCCCAGTTCATCGCGTTCGATCTGCTCGCGGTCGACGGCGAGGAGTTGCTCGACCGCACGTTCGACGAGCGCCGGGAGCGACTCGAGGCCCTCGCGACCGACCTCGCCGACCCGCTGTTCGTCACGCGCACGACACTCGACGTCGACACCGCCCGCGAGTGGTTCACCACGTTCGAGGGCGCCGGACTCGACGGCGTCGTGGCGAAGCCCCGCGCGCGTCCGTACGAGCCCGGCAAGCGGACCATGCTCAAGGTCAAGCACCACCGGACCGCGGACGTCGTCGCGATCGGCTACCGGGTGCACAAGAGCGGGCGCGGGGTCGGCTCGCTGCTCGTGGGGTTGTACGACGCCGACGGCGAGCTGCGGCAGGTCGGTGGTGTGTCCGCCTTCTCCGACGAGCGGCGGGTCGAGTTGGTCGATGAGCTGGCCCCGGTGGTCCTCCGGGAAGCGGACGGGAGGCCCGTCACCGGTGACGGGGAACGGTCGCGCTTCTCGTCGGGTCGCGACACGTCGTTCGTCCGGCTGACGCCGGCTCGGGTGCTCGAGGTCCGCTACGACCAGATGGAGGGCGACCGGTTCCGGCACACCGTGCAGTTCGAGCGGTGGCGTCCGGACCGCGACCCGGAGTCCTGTCGCTACGACCAGCTCGACGTCCCCGTCGCCTGGGATCTGCGAGCAGTGCTCGAGTAGTGCTTGCCCTGTCCGATTCTCGCTCGTATGCTCGACTTAGTTAGGCTACCTAGTAACCTCGGGGGCAAGGAGGACACCATGGTCATCGACGGCATCAGCGAGACGCACCGCGGCACTTGGTCGCGCTTGACGCGGCTCAACACGGCGAGCGTCAGCCTGCCGATGCGGACGACGCGGGTGGACGACAGCGCGCCGATCGTCGACGAGCGCAGCTAGCGGTCCTCGGCCTTCTTCGCGCGCGACGGCTGCACCCGCGGCGGCTCGCCCGGCATCTTCGGGAAGTCCGGCGGGAACGGCAGCTCCCCCAGGCCGTTGCCGAGGTCCCGGTCCCACCACTCGAGCAGCGGACCGACGTCGCCCGGCTCGGCGTGCATCGCCTCCCACGCGTCGCCCCGCGCACGGAGTCGCTCGGGCACCGACCGCACCGTGAACGTCCGCGGGTCGACGGAGCCGAGCTCCTCCCAGGTGATCGGCGTCGAGACGCTGGCGTGCGGGAGCGCCCGGGGGCTGTACGCGCCCGCCATCGTCCGGTCGCGGTTGGCCTGGTTGAAGTCGACGAAGACGCGCTGCCCGCGCTCCTCCTTCCACCACGCGGTCGTCACCTCGTCGGGCATCCGCCGCTCGAGCTCCCGTGCCGCGGCGATCACCGCGTGCCGCACGTCGAGGAACTCGTGCTCGGGACGCACCGGCGCGAAGACGTGCAGGCCGCGGTTGCCGCTCGTCTTGATCCACGCCGTCAGGCCGACCTCGGCGAGGACCTTGCGGAGCTCGTGGGCGACCGGCACGGTGTCGCGGAACTCCGTCCCGGGCTGCGGGTCGAGGTCGATGCGGAGTTGGTCGGGGTGGTCCGGGTCCTCGGCGCGCGAGGCCCACGGGTGGAACACCACCGTGTTCATCTGCGCCGCCCACACCGCGACGGCCGGCTCGTCGACCACGAGCTGCGGGTGCTTCCGGCCGCTCGGGTACGTGACCGTGACGTCACGGACGTAGTCGGGCGCGCCCTTCGGCGGGTTCTTCGAGAAGAAGTCCTCGCCGTCGACCCCGCCGGGGAACCGCTGCAGCGAGATCGGGCGGTCGCCGTTCGCCCGGACGAAGGCGTCCCCGACCGCGACGAGGTACTCCGCGAGGTCGAGCTTCGTGATGCCCGGCTCGGTCCAGAGCACGCGGGACGGGCTGCTGATCCGGACCTCCCGGTCGCCGTCCGGGCCGGGGACCGTCAGCGTCGTCGCCTCGCTCGCCATGCAGCGGACCGTACACGGGCGTGCCTGCCCCTGCTCCGAGCCGGTCTCACATGGTGTTCCAGTGGAGATGGCCGTTCGCGTCCGGCCCGTGGCCGCCACACGTGTACGAGCGTCCGTTCGCGGCTTGCGCGACGACCCCGTTCTCGGCATCAGCGCAGAACGCGCCCGGTGTGATGAGCGCATGCCCCTGCGGCACGCTCGGCTCCTGTGCGGCCGGTGCCGGAGCGACGTACGTCCCGATCGTCGTCACCTCGGCGACGGGAGCGCGGTTCAACTCCTCACGGACCTGTTGCCGTTTCGTCTCCACGCCGTCGACGGTCGTCACGCGGTAGAAGGTCGTCTTCGCACCGTCGACCCCCGCCGTCGTGACGTGGGACTCCCCCTTGGGGACCGTCGAGTCCTCGACCGTCGTGCGTGCGAAGGGCACCGGCGTGCGCTCGGAGACCATCGTGACGACGATCTCTGGCGTGGGCGTGGGAGAAGCAGTCACCGTCTGGCTGGGCGTCGGCACCGCACTGTCCGTCGAGACGCCTGACGGGGCCGGGGCAGCCGAGTGCAGGAGCGGTCGCGCCGCAGCTGTCACCGACGGAACGGACGCAGACGTGCTCGACACGACCACACCGACCAACGCACCAGCCGAACCGACGCCGCCGACCCAGATCGCGGCCGCGACGACCACCACGACCGTGGCCTTCGCCTTGGTCGTCATCGTTCCCCAGCGCATCACAACTCCCTCACCCTTGACCAACGCTCAAGGATGCGCACTCCGCATCCGTCCGGCGTACCCCCCGAACGGGGATCGCCGCGTTGTGCGGACAACAAGCTGACCCGTGCACGCTTGTCGAGTGACGGCGTACCTCGGGGTGGACCTGGCGTGGGGACTCGGCTCGGAGCGGAAGCCCGCGAACGAGACCGGTCTCGTCGCGATGGCGCAGGACGGCACGATCACCGACGCCGACTGGGCCCGCGGGGTCGACGCCGTGACCGAGTGGATCGCGGACCACCTCGGACCACGCACCCTCGTCGCCGTCGATGCCTCGCTCGTCGTGACGAACCCCACCGGCATCCGCGAGGCCGAACGGCAGGTCGGGCAGCGCTACGGCCGGTGGAAGGTCGCCGCGAACCCGACGAACCTCGCCTCCGCGGCGAGCGCCGGCGCCCGGCTGCTCGACCGGCTGACGGCGCTCGGCGTCGGGTACGTCGACAGCACGGCGACGATGCGGGAGCGGACCGGCCCCGCTGCGTTCGAGTGCTACCCGTACACGACCCTCGTCGGTGTCGAGGAGCTCGGGTACGACGACGAGCGTCCCCGGTACAAGCGGCTCGACACGACGATCCCCGCAGCCGAGGCCCGGGCCCGACGGGCGGTGGCGTTCGACGCGCTCGTCGAGCGACTCCGCACCACGCCCCTGGACCCGCCGCTCCTGCTCGACTCGCACCCGCTGACGGCCGGGCTCGCCGAGCCCTCCGTACTGCACGGGCCGACGCACAAGCACCGGGAGGACCTGCTCGACGGCGCGCTGTGCGCGTGGACGGCTGCGTTCTGGGAGCGGCACGGCGACGGACGCGTGCAGGTGCTGGGACGTGATCCGTGCCTCCCGGCCGACCCGGCGGAGCCGCCGGACGAAGCGGGCCGACGGCCCGTCGTCGTGGCGCCCGCACGCGCGTCCCAGCGGCGCCCCGTCGGTAGGCTGGACGCGTGACGACCACCACCGATCCCCTGCGCATCGGGCTGGTGTCGCTGCACACCTCCCCCGGCGACGAACCCGGTTCCGGCGAAGTCGGCGGGATGAACGTCGTCGTCCGTCACCAGGCCGAGGCGCTGGCCGACCGTGGCCACCACGTCGAGATCGTCACGCGGCGCTCGTCCCCGACGCAGCCCGACTCGGTGTCGCTGGTGCCGGGGGTGTGCCTGCGCTTCCTGTCCGCTGGGCCCGCCGAGCCGGTGCCGAAGGGCGAGCACGACGCGTTCATCGAGCCGTTCCGCGCCGGACTCGCGCACCTCGGCCCGTTCGACGTCCTGCACTCGCACCACTGGTTCTCGGGTGTCGCGGCGCTCCCGGTGGCCCGCGACCGGGGCATCCCGCACGTGCAGTCGTTCCACTCGATCGCGGCTGCGTCCGACACACCGCTGTCCGAGGGCGAGCGTCCGGAGTCCGCCGGGCGCCCGGCCGGCGAGCAGCTGCTCGCACGGGAGTCCGACGCGGTCGTCGTGGTGTCCTCGGCCGAAGCGGAGACCGTGCGCGACCGCCTCGGCGGCGACGGCGCGCGGGTCTGGATCGTCCCGCCGGGCGTCGACGGCTCGGTGTTCCGCCCGGCCGCGGCCGGCGCCCGACGCGCCGACGTCCCCTACGTGGTCGCGGCAGCGCGGGTCCAGCCGTTGAAGGGGCTCGACCTGGCGATCGAGGCGATCGCGGGCATCGACCGGGAGGCCCGCCCCACCCTCGTCATCGCGGGCGATGCCTCGAGCGAGGCGGGCGACTACGTGGCGGAGCTGCGTCGGCTCGCGGCCGCGCACGGCATCGCCGACCGCGTGACCTTCGTCGGTCCGCAGTCGCGAGCCGACCTGGCATTCCTGTTCCGTGGCGCGGCAGCCGTGCTGGTCCCGTCGCACTCGGAGACGTACGGCCTCGTCGCGCTGGAGGGCTCAGCATCCGGGGTGCCCGTCGTGGCCGCGGCTGCCGGGGGTCTCCGCGAGGCCGTGGTCGACGGCGAGACCGGGGTCGTGCTCGAGTCCCGCGACCCCGGGGTGTGGGCAGCGGAGATCGCGCACATCCTGACGGACGCCGAGTACGCGGCCGGGCTGGCTGCGGCGGGCCGGGAGCACGCGGAGCGGTTGAGCTGGGAGCGTTCGGCGGCGGGGCTCGAGCAGGTGTACCGCCGGGTCCTCGGGCGGGAGTAGGCGGTGGGGGCCGAGGTGCGCGTGCCGCGGGCCGGCGGCGTGGCGGGCGCGGGCGCGGCGGGTGTGCCGGGCGCGGCGGGCGTGCCGGGCGCTGGCGCGCCGGGCGCTCGGTGCGAGGTTGTGCACTGCGTGCGAGGCCTCAGGCATCGCACCGTGCGCAGAACCTCGCACCGTGCCGCCCACCTCGTGCATCCCTCGCACCGTGCGAGGCACCCGTGAGCGGCGGCGACCCGTTCGACCGGTTCTGGGCGGCGCTCGACGCGGTGCCGGTGGCGTCCGACGCCGAAGCCCTCTACGACGAGAGGACCGTGGCGGGGCGGCTCCGTCGCGCGAACCTCGCCACGTACCTCGACTCGGTGGGACGATCGGCGTCGATGCTCCTCGTCGCCGAGGCCCCGGGCTGGCGCGGCATGACGAACACGGGCGTCCCGTTCACGAGCGTGCGGGAGCTCGGGCCCGAGTACCTCGTGCCGCCGGAGCCGACCGCGCCGTGGGAGGCGTCGTCGCGGGTCGTCCGGGCGGTGCTCGCGGAGTGGAGTGGGCCGCTGCCACTGGCATGGGCGGTGTTCCCGCACCACCCGTTCGCCGCGCCGGACCGGCTGACGAACCGGACGCCGCGACCCGCCGAGGTCCGGGCGGGGGCTCCGGTCGCGCTCTCGTTGCTC
>NZ_BACW01000290.1:0-2856 GCF_000333315.1 Curtobacterium sp. B8 | reverse complement strand
GGCCGCACTCGTCGCGGCGACCGCGATCGCGGTCGTCACCGTCGGTCGGGGGGCCGCCTTCGGCGTCTCCGCAACGAACGCTGCCACCGACACGGCACCGGCGTCGACGTCGGCACCGGCGACCACGGCTCCTGCTGCCACGGCGCAGGCCGCCACGACCCCGGCAGCTGCGACACCGGCAGCGAGCACGGCGCTCGCCTTCACCGAGCCGTCCACGAAGGCCGACCCGCTCGCCCTCAGCGCCACCGTCGGCACGCCGTTCAGCCACACCTTCCACACGACGGGCGGCAACGGCACCGTCGGGTACGCGATCCAGGACGCGCCGTCGAGCGCCTGGACGGTGAACGTCGAGACGGGCGTGCTCAGCGCCACGCCGACGACGGCCGGGACGTTCGACTTCGAGGTCGTCGCGCTGAGCGGTGGCGAACAGGTCACCGAGTACGTCCGGGTCACCGTCGCGCCCTCACCGCTGTCCTTCACCGAGCCGTCGACCAAGGCGCAGCCGCTCGCGCTCACCGCCACCGCCGGGACGACCTTCACGCACACCTTCCGGGCTGTGGGCGGCAGCGGATCGCTCGCCTACGCGATCCAGGACGCCCCCTCGTCGGCGTTCACGGTCAACGTGTCGACCGGTGTGCTGAGGAGCACCGAGACCACGGCCGGCACGTACGACTTCGAGGTCGTCGCGCTCCGCGGGAAGACCACCGCGACCGAGTACGTCCGGCTCACGGTCCGCCCCGCGGCGCCGATCGGCCTGATCACGTTCGTCGGTCACGGGACCCCGGGCAGCACCGCGTACGAGGTCGGCCCGAGCGGCACGATCACGGCCTTCAGCGGCACCGGCAAGGACCTGGGCACGGTGTCGTCGATCCCGGCGAAGCAGAACGGCACGCTCGTCGTGTCGGGCATCGCGGTCGACCGCTTCGGCAACTCGACCGAGCCCCAGACGACGGGCCAGCCACTCGCGACGCTGACGAGCTCGGTCGCCTCCGACCGGATCGTGCCCGACACGGCGAAGCACGTCGTGCGGATCACCTTCCCGCACGCCTCGCAGCACCGGCTCACCGTCTCACAGGACGGCGTCTCGACGTCGTTCACCGTCGCCGTGCAGCCGCTGGCGACCACCGCGGTCGCGACGTCGGCGACGGGAACGGGTGCGACGCTCGCCTACACCGGCGCCGACGAGCGCACCCCGATCGCATGGGGTGCGGGCCTTCTGGCAGCCGGGGCGACGCTGCTCGGCTTCCGACTGCGACGCCGTCGGATCTGACACCGGTCCGATCCGGGACCGCCAGGGGCGTGGTGTCGATCGACACCGCGCCCCTGGCGGTTCCCGCACGATCCCCCCAACCCAGGTCACATTTCGGCTTCGAGGCCCCTCAGGCGCCCCTCCGACCCCTACGATCCGAGAGTCGAGCCTTCTCGGCGGATTCACATGATCCGGAACCCGTCCGGACCTGAACACCTGGGGGAGAACGTGCGCCGCAGCACTTCCACCGTCCGACGCGCCTGTGCGCTGGGGACCACCGCCGCACTGGTCGTCCTGACGACCGGCCTCGGCGTCATGACCGCGACCGCCGCGAACGCCGAGACCGTCAGCGAGCCGACGCCGACCGCGACGGTCGACCCGACGCCGTCGGACGCGAGCACCGACCCGACGACCGACCCGACCGCGACCGCGACCCCGACCCCGACCCCGACCGGCGAGCCGGACTCCTCGGCCACGGCCGACCCCGCACAGACCACGGGCGAGCCGGCCCCCGCGAAGACCACCGCCCCGGCCAAGCCGCTCCTCCCGGGCTCGGGCAGCAGCACGCAGGACGTCACCCCCGCCGCGGTGGCCGCTCCCACGGTCACGATCACGGGCACCGCGAAGGTCGGTTCGACCCTCAAGGCGACGACGACCGGCTTCGACAAGGAGCTCGCCACGCCGGAGTTCGTCTGGACGAACCAGGCGACCAAGGAACAGCTGTCGACCGACCAGTTCTACGACGTCCAGACCACGGACGCCGGCGCGGTCATCGTCGTGACCGTCACGGGCAAGGACTCCGAGGGCACCGACGTCGAGGCCTCCGCGAAGACCGCCGAGGTCACGCAGGACCCGGTGTTCGTCGACGCCTCCGGCACCCCGATCGTGGGCGGCACGGCAGCGGACGAGGACACGCTGTACCTCGACGACGCGACCGCGGGCGAGGCGTACACGTACACGTTCCGCGCCGAGGGCTACCCGGCGCCGACCTACCAGCTCTCCTGGTACTACGGCGACGAGGAGGACTCGATCGGCAACGTCGTCGAGACCCAGTCGCAGGCCGCGGCCGAGAACACGATCGAGGCCGGCTTCGAATCCGACGCGGACGTCAACGGCGACGGCAAGATCACGCCCGACGACCAGCTGCCGAAGGGCATCACGTTCGACCCGGCGACCGGCGAGCTGAGCGGCACCGCGACCCAGGCGATGTGGTACGACTTCGCCGTCACCGCCACGAGCGGCGACGTCTCCACCACGCAGTACGTCGAGCTGTCGGTCGACCCGGGCGCTGCGTACGGCCTGGCCGCCGTCGCCCTCGACAAGGGACTCATCGACAACGGCAAGGGCGCGGAGTACATCATCCGCCCGGACGGCACCGTGCTCGGGTTCGACCTCGCGGTCGACGAGGACGGGTTCCCGGAGATCGGTGACCTCCGCGACCACGTCTCGGTCAAGCAGGGCGGCACGCTCCTGGTCTACGGCTCGCCCGTGGACCGTTTCGGCAACGACGTCTACCCCGAGGACGAGAACGACGTCGTGCAGGCGACCGTCACGTCGGACGTCGCGAGCGACGTCATCAAGCCGTACACGGAGAACGGCGCGGAGGG
>NZ_BACW01000291.1:0-1764 GCF_000333315.1 Curtobacterium sp. B8 | reverse complement strand
CGGCAGCGGTCGCCGACGACGCGCCGACATCCGCGTCCACGACGACCGCGTCCACGACGACCGCGACCGCGCCCGCTTCCGTCTCCGCGACGGACGGCACGACCGACGACCAGCCGGGAGGCACGGCTCCCGACCCGACGTCGGCCCACCCCGACGAGGCGGTCGCCCCCGACGAGGCGGTCGCCCCCGGCGAGGGCGCAGGCGGTGAGGGCTCCACCGACGGGGGCGTCCCCGGCGAACCGACGGCCGAGCAGCGCGTCGACCTCGCCTTCCCCGACGGCACGACCGCCGACGCACCCCTCTTCCTCGAGGCGACCGCCGGTGACGCCGTCGACCGCACGTTCACCGCGACCGGCGGCACCGGCGGCGTCACGTACGAACTCCGGGGTGCCGGTGGGGAGCCGATCGTGGGCGACGGCTCGTTCGAGAACGACTTCACGCTCGACCCCTCGACCGGTCGGCTGTCCGGCACGGCCCGGCTCGCCACCGTGCACGACTTCCAGGTCGTCGCGTCCAGCGGGTCGGAGCGCGCGGTCGAGCACGTGCGCCTCACCGTCCGCCCGGGAGCACCGGTCGGCGTCACCTTCGGAGTCTCGGCGTCGGACGGGGGCGGGCTCTGGCAGGTCGAGACCGACGGCACCATCTGGGAGCAGGCTGCGGGCCAGGGCCGCGTGCGCATCGTGCCCGAGGTCCCGGTCGTCGAAGGGTCGTCGCTCGTGCTCGCCGGCCTCGCCGTCGACGCGTACGGCAACCGGACGACCCCCGGCGGCGAGGACGACCCGTACCCGCGGTCGACCGTCACGAGCACCGTCCCGGACGACCGGGCCGTGTGGTCCGACAGTGGCTCGAACACGGTCTCCTTCAGCGGCACCGGAGTGCGCACCCTCACGGTCTCGGAGGGCGGGGTCTCACGTCCTTCCGGGTCGACGTCGGCACGGCGACGGAGTCGTTCGCCTTCGCCGCAGGGACGCGTACCCGGGTCACGGGGACCGCGGGCGAGCCGTTCTCGGCCGACTTCCCCGTGACCGGCGCCGGGGACGACCTCCGGTACACACTCCGGTCCCCGGAGGGCACCCCGTACAACGCACCGGACGGCCTCGAGGTCCGCATCGACCCCAGGAGCGGCACGCTCACGGGCAGTGCCACCCTGGCGAGGACCTTCCACCTCAGCGTGGTCGCGACGGGCGGCGGCGTGGAGGCCGTCCTCCCCGTGGAGCTCGCCGTGGCCCCGGCCGCGTTCGACCACTTCACCGCCTCCGTACGGATGGCCGACGCCGGCGAACGTACTGACACGTGGACGGTCGAGGGCGACACCGTGACGCACTTCCGATCCGACCCGGCAGGCGACCGCGTCGACGTCGTCCCGGCGCGACAGGGTGACCGGATGGTCGTGTTCGCGATCCCGGAGGACCGCTTCGGCAACACCCCGACGCGGCCCGTGGACCACACCATCACGAGCGATGTCGCGAGCGACCGCTTCGGCGTCGAGCAGTCCAGCGGTGGGACGACGGTCACGTTCACGCATGCTTCCCGGCACGTCGTGACCATCCGGTACGAGGGCGGTTCGCTGGCCGTCCCGTTCGAGGTCTCGCCCGTCGCCGGACCGGCGACGGGGCACGCGGCGACGGGCACGCTCGCCTACACCGGGTCCGACTCGTCGGGGCCGCTCGCGTGGGCGCTCGGGCTGCTCGCGGCCGGCGGCGGCCTGCTTGTCCACCGGCTGCGTCGCCGACGCATCTGACGCGACCGCGCGACGGACGGGAG
>NZ_BACW01000292.1:0-950 GCF_000333315.1 Curtobacterium sp. B8 | reverse complement strand
CTGCTTGGTGTGCCACGTTGCGAGCGGCCAGCCGTGCACGGAGGCCTCGACCTGCTCCATCGGCAGGTTCGCACCCTTCACGAGACGGACCTTGATGCCGGCGCCACCGCGGGCACGACGGGCAGCGGACCACTCCTGCAGGTGCTCCATCGCGGCGAGCGCGTCGGGCAGGTAGGCCTGCAGCACGATGCCGGCCTCGAGCGACGTGAACTCGGGCTCGTCGAGGAGCTGCGTGAAGACCGCGATCGTGAGGTCGAGGTCCTTGTACTCCTCCATGTCGAGGTTGATGAACTTGTGCGGGGACGCCTCGACGGCCCGGCGGAACAGCGGCCGGAGCTTCTCGATGATGTCCGCGACGGCGTGGTCGAACGCCCACGGGGAGTGCGGGTGCACGGTCGACGACACCTTGATCGAGACGTAGTCGACGTCGTCGCGGGCGAGGAGGCGGTGCGTGCCCTCGAGGCGACGGGCGGCTTCCTTCTCGCCGAGCACGGCCTCACCGAGCAGGTTCACGTTGAGGCGGACGCCCTCGCGCTTGATCTTCGCGATCGCCGGCCCGAGCTTGGCGTCAGTGGCGTCCACGATGAGGTGTCCGACCATGTCCCGGAGCACCCGTCGTGCGATCGGGACGACGACGCCGGGGAGCACCGGGGCCATGCCGCCGCCGAGCCGGACCAGGCCGCGCAGTGCTGCGGGCAGGAAGCCGGGGGCGTTCGGCGCGATCGCGCGGAGCTTCCGGGCGGCGACACCGAGGTCCTCCGGGCGGACGACGCCGTCGACGAACCCGACCGCGAAGTCGAGCCCGGACGGGTCGGCGAGCACCCCCGCGAGCTGCTTCGCCGAGCCGTCGACGGGTAGGTCTCGGCCTCGGCGAAGCACTGCCGCACGAGCGCGACGGACTGGTCGGCCAGGTCGCCGGGTCCGGTGGGCTGGGAGGCGGCAGCGGGTTG
>NZ_BACW01000293.1:0-3143 GCF_000333315.1 Curtobacterium sp. B8 | reverse complement strand
GCGCGCGGGTGGCACGCCTCACCAGCCCACCGTGCGTAACCTGACCGGCGGTATGGCACCAGCAGAACGCATCACGGGCGCCGGGCGGCGCATCTGGCGGTGGAGCCGCGGATCCGGCACCCAGCCGCGCCTGCTGCTCGCCGCGAAGGCGGCGCTGGCCGCGACCATCGCGTGGGTGCTCGCCAAGTACGCTCCGGGCGTCGCCGCCGAGTACCCGTACTACGCGCCCCTCGGTGCGATCGTCGCGATGCGGACGACCGTGTTCGCCGGCATCCGGTCGGGTGTGCAGACGCTCGTCGGTATCACGCTCGGCGTGCTGATCGCGTGGGTCACGATGCTGATCGGGGACCCCGGGGTGATCGCGGTGGCCCTCGCCGTCGGCATCGGCGTCCTCGTGAGCGGTTTCCGGATCCTCGGCGAGGGGTACTCGTGGGTGCCGATGGCCGCGCTCTTCGTGCTGCTCGTCGGCGGGGGGAACGCCGAGGGCTACTCGTTCGCCTACATCGTGCAGATGGCCATCGGGATCGCGATCGGCCTCGCGGTGAACTTCGCCGTGTTCCCGCCGCTGCACTTCTGGGACGCGGAGCGCCGCATCGACCAGGTGAACGCGGTGCTCGCGGAGCAGCTCGACGACCTCGCGGACGTGCTCGTCGAGGGCGAACCCGACACCGCAGCGTGGGACCGGCAGCAGGAGCGGCTCGACAAGGCGATCGCGGACGTACGGGACCGGGTCGCGACCGCGCAGGAGAGCCGGCGGATGAACCCGCGGGGCGTGCTCCGCGGGCCCCGGGCGCGCCTGCAGTCCGACGGTGCCCGGTTCCGGGCCC
The DNA here is from genome assembly GCF_000333315.1 of Curtobacterium sp. B8. Taxonomy (NCBI): domain Bacteria; kingdom Bacillati; phylum Actinomycetota; class Actinomycetes; order Micrococcales; family Microbacteriaceae; genus Curtobacterium; species Curtobacterium sp. B8. The sequence continues at coordinate 2,316 of NZ_BACW01000293.1, read as the reverse complement.
TGGAGCGGGCCACCTGGTACACGACCGACCTCACCGAGCTCGTCGCGCGCAGCGGTCCGGTGGCCGACGCGATCGGCCGGCCCGACCCCGCCTTCGCCGAGCCGTTCGCGGCGGCGCTGCGGCAGGTCGCGTGCGTCGTCCGCGGCGACTGCCCGGCCCAGGACGGGGACGAAGCCCTCGCCACGCTCGAGCAGGCGCTCGACGCCAGTCGGTCGCACCCCTCCCGGGTCACCGCGACGGCGAGTGCGATCGTCGCGCTGCGCGGGGTGATCGAGTCCGAGAAGCGGGCGACGGAGGACGTCGACACCGAGACGGGTCCGCCCGACGGCGGTCGGCGCAGGGGCTGAGACGCTCGAGCGCTCCGTAGACTCGACGACGTGACCGCGCGCCCCCGACTCGCCGTCCTCGGGCCCGTGCTGGTCGAGGGGCCCTCGGGTGAGCCGACGACCGTCACCGGGGCGCTCGCACGGTCCTTCCTCACCGCGCTCGCCCTCGCGCCGGGGCGCTCGCTGTCCACCGGCTCCCTCATCGACGAGCTGTGGCCGGACGACCAGCCGCGAGGAGCGCGGGCGGCCCTGCAGACGATGGTGTCCCGCCTCCGCCGGACGACCGCCGAGGGACTCGTCCGGTCCACGGCGACCGGGTACGCGCTCGGCTGCGACACGGACGACGTCGACCTCCTGCGGGCGGAGCGTGCGGCGGCGCCCCCGGACGTCGACGCGCTCGAGTCCGCGCTCGCGCTCTGGCGCGGTGCACCCGGCGAGGACGTCGAGGGCGACCTCGGCGACGCGCTCGCCGGCCGGGCCCGTGCAGCCCGGCGCGCACTCCGGCGGGCGCTGGGGTCCGCGCTGCTCGACCTCGGCCGGGCCGACGACGCCGCCGAGGTCTGGTCGGCCGAGGTGGCCGCCGACCCGGTCGACGAGGTCGCCGTCGCCGGGGCGATGCAGGCGCTCGACGCCGCCGGTCGGCCCGCTGTGGCCGTCGCGGTCTTCGCCGCACACCGCGAGCGGCTGGTCGAGGAACTCGGCGCCGACCCCTCCGCCGAGCTGGTCCGGCACAACGCGGACCTGCTCCGCCGGTCGGCGGCCGAGAGCGGTCGCGCCCGTCGCATCGGCCTGCGCGCCGCCCCGAACGCGCTGGTCGGACGGGAGGCCGACCTCGCCGCCGTCACGGACCTCCTGTCGCGCGGACGGCTGGTCACGATCCTCGGCCCGGGCGGCCTCGGCAAGACGCGGCTCGCGCAGGCGGTCGCGGCGGACCTGCCGGACGGGACCGCGGTGGTGGTGGCCGAGCTCGCGTCGATCGCGGCCGCCGAGGACGTCGTGCCCGCCCTCGGTGCCGTGCTCGGGATCGCCGAGGTCCGCTCCGCCCGCACCCTCCGCGACGCCGTCGTCACCGATCTGTGGGGCCGGGTCGTCCGCGCCCTCGCCGACGGACCGACGGTGCTCGTGCTCGACAACTGCGAGCACCTGCTCGACGCCGTCGCCGCGCTCACCGCCGAACTGCTCGCCGCCGCCCCGGAGCTGCGGGTGCTGACGACCTCCCGGGCGCCCCTCGCGATCGCCGGCGAGGTCGTGGCGCCGCTCGCGCCGCTGCCGGTCGAGGACGACGGGGCCGCCGTGCGCCTCTTCACCGAGCGTGCCCGGGCAGCGCGTCCCGGCGCGGTGCTCCCCGTCGACGCGGTGCGCCGCATCTGCGCGCGGCTCGACGGATCACCGCTCGCGATCGAACTGGCCGCGGCACGGATCCGGGGCATGAGCACGGACGAGATCGAGCGCCGGCTGGACGACCGCTTCGCACTGCTCCGCGGCGGGGACCGGAGCGCCCCCGAACGGCACCGCACGCTGCTCGCCGTGATCGAGTGGAGCTGGCGACTGCTCGGCGCCTCCGCCCAGGATCTCCTTCCCCGACTCGCGCTCTTCCCCGACGGCCTCGCGGTGGACGCGGTCGAGGCCGTCGCGTCCGAGGGACACGAGGACGCACTCGACGACCTGGCGGACCTCGTCGAGCAGTCGCTCGTGCAGCTGGTCGAGCGCGAGGGGGAGCCGGTCCGGTACCGCCTGCTCGAGACCGTCCGGGAGTTCGGGGCCGCGCGACTGACCGAACGCGGGCGCACCGAGGACGTCCGCTCGGCCATGGTCGACTGGGCTCGCGCGTTCGCCGCGGACCGGAACCTGCTCGCCATCGCCGGTCCGGAGCAGACCGAACGGTTCCACGAGGTGCGCCGCGAGGCCGACAACCTCGTCGTGCTGCTGCGCTGGGCACTCCGGGCCGAGGACACGCCCGCGGCGGCGCAGCTCTTCGCGGCCCTCGGTG
>NZ_BACW01000294.1:0-19829 GCF_000333315.1 Curtobacterium sp. B8 | reverse complement strand
CTCCCGTCCGTCACAGGGTCGGGTGGGCATGCTCGGAGGAGTGACCCGTCTCCGACGCTCAGCGACCGGCGGTCGCGGCTACCACCGCGTCCGCGCCGGCCGCGGCTTCTCGTACCGCGATCCCGACGGCGCGACCGTGACGGACCCGGAGCTGCGCCAGCGTTTCGACGACCTCGTCATCCCGCCGGCGTGGACCGAGGTCTGGATCTCCCCCTCCGACAACGGCCACATCCTCGCGACCGGGATCGACGGCGCGGGACGACGGCAGTACATGTACCACCCGGGCTGGCGCGAACGGATGGACCGGATCAAGTACGACCGGGCACTCGCCCTCGCCGAGTCCCTGCCGACGGCCCGACGGATGGTGACGCAGGACCTCAGACGTCCGGAACCGGACCGGCAGCGGGCGCTCGCCGCGGCCTTCCGGATGCTCGACCAGGGGTCGCTCCGCGTCGGCTCCGAGCGCTACGCCACGGAGCACGGCAGCCGCGGCCTCTCGACCCTGCTCTGCGCACACGCCCACGTCTCGGGCGACGACATCGAGCTCGACTTCCCCGGCAAGAGCGGGCAGGAGTGGTCGTCCTCGATCCACGACCCCGACCTCGCGACCGTCATCGCGGGCATGAAGCGCCGCGGTCCGAACGCCCGCCTGCTCTCGTTCCGCGAACGGCGCGGGGCCGAGTGGGAGCCGCTGTCGGCCGAGGACATCAACGCCTACGTCAAGGAGCGGGCCGGCGACGAGTTCACCGCGAAGGACTTCCGCACGCTGCACGGCACGGTCGCCGCGGCTGTGGACCTCGCGAAGACCGGGCTGCAGTCGAGCCAGGCGAAGCGGAAGAAGGCGGTGTCGCACGCGGTGAAGGCCGCGAGCGAGGAGCTCGGGAACACCCCGACCGTGTGCCGGCAGAGCTACATCGACCCGCGCCTGCTCGACGCGTACGACCACGGCGAGACCATCGACCCGGCGCGGTTGCACGCGGCCGAGTCCGAGGTGCGTGCACTGCTCTACCGGCAGTGACCTCGGAGTCCGCCGGATGACGTACCGTTGACCACCGTGCCGCCCACCCCACATCCGGCACGGAAGGACCCTCGACAGTCGTGACCGACGAGTGCATCCACGGTTTCCCCACCGAACTCTGCGACATCTGCGCGCCCCGTCAGCGGGAGACCCCCGCCGAGCCCGCAGCCCCGGCACCCCGCCGGACCCGCATCACCACCGACCTCCGCTCCACCCCCGCCCCCGCACGCGTCCCCGGCGGCCCGCTCCGCTCGGCCGTCCCCGACCTGCCCGAGCCACGCGTGTTCGCCTCCCTGCGGGCGCACCACGCCACCCACATCGACAACCTGCCCGGGATCGTCGCGGCGGGCGCGATCACGGCCGCCGTCGACACCGTGCCGGTCGTGGACGTCAGCTCGACGGCCACCCGTGCGGCGCGGTCCGAGGCGTCCGCCCCCGACGGCTCGCCGGTCGCGGCCCACGTGACGTTCTCCCTGTCGCCCGACGCCACACGCTGGGACGAGCTCCGACGCGGTGCCGAGGGGGAGCGCTGGTCCGACGCGGCTCGCCGGACGCGAGCGACCGACTACATCGTGCTCGTCGTGCCCGTCGCGGCGTTCGGCGCCTCGGTGATCGTCGCCGACCAGGACGCCGAGGCCGAGGACGTCCGGTTCGCCGTCGGCCCGGACGCCGCGACCAACCTCATCCGTCGCACCGACTTCACCGACCCGGAGATGCACGGCCTCGAGCTGCTCGCCGGGCCGAGCGTGCCGTTCTCCTCCGTCGCCGTGATCGGCGTGCCGAACGACCGCGCCCGCCAGGAGGTGAAGTCGATCCTCGCCGAGCACGGCGGCCACGCGCCCCGCGTCGCCGTCTTCCCGCCGTGGTTCGTGCCGCCGGTGACCGCCGAGTAGCACCCTCCTGCGGACGTCGTCAGCGTGCCCTCCCGACCACGTCGGGAGGGCACGCCGCGTGTCGGGGCGGGGCGTGCCTCCAGACCGTCCGATCCCCGGGAATCCGGGGGACTGGACCGGTCCCGACACGCCCGTGATCCGCGACACGCCCGGGTTGCACGGATCCTGTGCCTGTGCGAGACTTGTCCGGTTCCGAATTCCGCAGGGCGCTCGCGCCCGCAGGATCACTGCTCTGGCAGTGCACAACCCCCTTGTTCAGCAGGGCTGGGTTGGGCCGCAGGCAGCAGAACACGATCGAATCCCTCGCGAAGCGCCACGAGTACTGCTGTGCCCGGAGCGTGGGGGAAGCGACATGCCCACGCTGGACGGCCCCGGTCGCCCCGCGCGGTTGACAGGAGAACAGCGGTCATCCCCCAGTGGATGCGGCCGGTTGGTTCAGGAAAACAGCCGAGCCGTGCAGGAATGCACGGTCACGGCGGCGTCAGGCGGCCCGAGGGTGCGCGGCGCAGAGAGGACAGAGAGACACATGGCGGGACAGAAGATCCGCATCCGGCTCAAGTCGTACGACCACGAGGTCATCGACACGTCGGCCCGGAAGATCGTCGACACGGTGACCCGTGCCGGTGCGACCGTGGTCGGCCCGGTGCCGCTCCCCACCGAGAAGAACGTGGTCACCGTGATCCGTTCTCCCCACAAGTACAAGGACTCGCGCGAGCACTTCGAGAAGCGCACGCACAAGCGGGTCATCGACATCGTCGACCCGACGCCGAAGGCCGTCGACTCGCTCATGCGACTCGACCTCCCGGCCGACGTCAACATCGAGATCAAGCTGTAAGGGGGCTGACCAATGGCGAACTCCACCAAGACCGTCAAGGGCCTCCTCGGCAAGAAGCTCGGGATGACCCAGGTGTGGGATGAGAACAACAAGTTCATCCCCGTGACCGTGATCGAGGTCGGCCCGAACGTGGTCACCCAGATCCGCAACGTCGAGCGCGACGGCTACGAGGCGATCCAGATCGCCGCCGGTGCCATCGACCCGCGCAAGGTCAACAAGCCGGCCGCCGGCCACTTCGAGGCCGCAGGCGTGACCCCGCGCCGCACCCTCACCGAGATCCGTACCAACGACTCCGCTGAGTACACGCTCGGCCAGGAGCTCACCGTCGACACGTTCGAGGCGGGCCAGAAGGTCGACGTCGTCGGTACGTCCAAGGGCAAGGGCTTCGCCGGTGTCATGAAGCGCCACGGCTTCGCCGGCGTCTCGGCATCGCACGGTGCGCACCGCAACCACCGCAAGCCCGGTTCGATCGGCGCCTCGTCGACCCCGTCGCGTGTCTTCAAGGGCATGCGCATGGCCGGTCGCATGGGCGGCGAGCGTGTGACCGTCCTCAACCTCACGGTGCACGCCGTCGACGCCGAGAAGGGTCTGCTGCTCGTCAAGGGCGCCGTCCCCGGTGCTCGTGGCCGCTCCGTCTTCGTCCGCACCGCCGTGAAGGGTAAGTGATCATGGCCACCGAGACCGCAACCACGATCGACGTCCTCGACGCGACTGGCGCCGTCGCCGGCAGCATCGAGCTGCCCGCTGCGCTCTTCGACGTCGAGACCAACGTCCCGCTGATCCACCAGGTCGTCACCGCGCAGCTCGCCGCTGCGCGTCAGGGCACCCACAAGACCAAGAACCGCGGCGAGGTCCGCGGTGCTGGTCGCAAGCCGTTCAAGCAGAAGGGCACCGGCCGCTCCCGTCAGGGTTCGGTCCGCGCTCCGGAGCACACCGGCGGTGGCGTCGTCCACGGACCGACCCCGCGCGACTACTCGCAGCGCACCCCGAAGAAGATGATCGCCGCGGCACTGCTCGGCTCGCTCTCGGACCGCGCCCGCGGTGGCCGCATCGCCGCTGTGGAGTCCTTCGTCCCGGCCGAGGTGCCGTCGACGAAGACCGCCCGCACGCTCCTCGAGAAGGTCGCGCCCGTCAAGAACGTGCTCGTCGTGCTCGAGCAGGACGACGAGCTCACGCTCAAGTCGATCCGCAACCTGCCGGGTGTCCACGCACTCTCGTACGGCCAGCTCAACGCCTACGACGTGCTCAAGTCCGACGCCCTCGTCTTCAGCAAGAGCGCACTCGACGCCTTCATCGCGTCGAAGTCCGCGAAGGAGGTCTCCGCATGAGCGGCTTCAACAAGGACCCGCGCGACATCATCATCTCGCCGGTCGTCTCGGAGAAGAGCTACGGCCTGATCGACCAGGGCAAGTACACGTTCATCGTGGACCCCCGTTCGAACAAGACCGAGATCAAGCTCGCCATCGAGAAGATCTTCGACGTCAAGGTCGCGAGCATCAACACGCTGAACCGCCCGGGCAAGACCCGTCGCACGCGTTTCGGCATGGGCAAGCGCAAGGACACCAAGCGCGCCATCGTGACGCTCAAGTCCGGTTCGATCGACATCTTCACGGCTGTCGGCTGAGGACCTTTAGGGATTAATCATGGCTATTCGTAACTACAAGCCGACGACCCCCGGTCGTCGCGGCTCGTCGGTCGCCGACTTCGCTGAGATCACCCGTTCGACGCCGGAGAAGTCGCTGCTTCGTCCGCTGCCGAAGACCGGTGGGCGCAACAGCTCCGGCCGCATCACGACCCGTCACATCGGTGGTGGCCACAAGCGCCAGTACCGCGTGATCGACTTCCGTCGTCACGACAAGGACGGCGTCGACGCCAAGGTCGCGCACATCGAGTACGACCCGAACCGCACCGCGCGCATCGCGCTCCTGCACTACGTGGACGGCACGAAGCGCTACATCATCGCGCCGAACAAGCTCAAGCAGGGCGACGTCGTCGAGCAGGGCCCCGGGGCTGACATCAAGCCCGGCAACAACCTGCCGCTGCGCAACATCCCGGTCGGTACCGTCATCCACGCGATCGAGCTCCGGCCCGGTGGCGGCGCGAAGATGGCCCGCTCCGCCGGCGCCTCCGTGCGTCTCGTCGCCAAGGACGGCCCCTACGCGCAGCTCCGCCTGCCGTCGGGCGAGGTCCGCAACGTCGACGCCCGCTGCCGCGCCACCATCGGCGAGGTCGGCAACGCCGAGCAGTCCAACATCAACTGGGGCAAGGCCGGCCGCATGCGCTGGAAGGGCGTCCGCCCGACCGTGCGTGGTGTCGCCATGAACCCGGTCGACCACCCGCACGGTGGTGGTGAGGGCAAGACCTCCGGTGGTCGTCACCCGGTCAGCCCGTGGGGTCAGGCCGAGGGCCGGACGCGCAAGCCGAACAAGCCGAGCGACAAGCTCATCGTCCGTCGCCGTAACGCCGGCAAGAAGCGCAAGTAGGAGTTCAGAAGATGCCACGCAGTCTGAAGAAGGGCCCCTTCGTCGACGAGCACCTGCTCCGCAAGGTCGTCACGCAGAACGAGGCCAACACCAAGAACGTGATCCGCACCTGGTCGCGTCGCTCGATGATCGTCCCGAACATGCTCGGGCACACGATCGCCGTGCACGACGGCCGCAAGCACATCCCGGTGTTCGTCACCGAGTCGATGGTCGGTCACAAGCTCGGCGAGTTCGCGCCGACCCGCACCTTCCGTGGTCACGTGAAGGACGACAAGAAGGGCCGTCGCCGCTAACGCGGGGACGCAGAGGAGGAACGAAATGGTGGAGTCGATCGCACGCGTGCGACACATCCGCGTCACGCCTCAGAAGGCCCGTCGCGTCATCGAGCTGATCCGCGGCAAGCAGGCCCACGAGGCGCTCGCCATCCTGAAGTTCGCGCCGCAGGCCCTTTCGGAGCCCGTGTACAAGCTGGTCGCCTCGGCGATCGCGAACGCCCGGGTGAAGGCGGACTCGACGAACAGCTTCCTCGACGAGCGCGACCTCTACGTGAGCCGCGTTTTCGTCGACGAGGGCACGACCCTGAAGCGGTTCCAGCCGCGCGCCCAGGGCCGCGCCTTCCGCATCAACAAGCGCACCAGCCACATCACGGTCGTCCTCGCGACGCCGGAAGAGGCTGAGGCCGCCGCGACGAGCAAGAAGGCGAGCAAGTAATGGGCCAGAAGGTCAACCCGTACGGCTTCCGTCTCGGGATCACGACGGACCACGTCTCGCACTGGTTCACCGACAGCACCAAGGCCGGTCAGCGCTACGCCGACTACGTGGCCGAGGACATCAAGGTGCGCGAGTACCTGAAGAAGACCCTCGACCGTGCCGGCGTCGCCCGCATCGAGCTCGAGCGCACCCGTGACCGTGTCCGCGTGGACATCCACACGGCGCGTCCGGGCATCGTCATCGGTCGTCGCGGTGCCGAGGCCGAGCGCGTCCGCGGCGAGCTCGAGAAGCTCACCAAGAAGCAGATCCAGCTCAACATCCTCGAGGTCAAGAACCCCGAGACCGAGGCCCAGCTCGTCGCGCAGGGCATCGCCGAGCAGCTCTCCGCCCGTGTCGCGTTCCGTCGCGCCATGCGCAAGGGCCTGCAGGGTGCACAGCGCGCCGGCGCCAAGGGTGTCCGCATCCAGGTGTCGGGTCGTCTCGGTGGCGCCGAGATGTCGCGCTCGGAGTTCTACCGCGAGGGCCGCGTGCCCCTGCACACGCTCCGCGCGAACATCGACTACGGCTTCTACGAGGCCCGGACCACGTTCGGCCGCATCGGCGTGAAGGTCTGGATCTACAAGGGCGACATCACGAACAAGGAGCTCGCTCGCGAGCAGGCGAACCAGCGTTCGTCGCGCCCGGAGCGTCGTGGCGGCCCCCGTGGCGAGCGCGGCGACCGTCGTGGCGGCGACCGTGGCGGCCGTCAGCAGCAGGCCCCGCAGGACGCGCCGGCCGGCGCAGGAGTTGAGGCGTAACCATGCTTATCCCCCGTCGAGTCAAGCACCGCAAGCAGCACCACCCGAAGCGTTCGGGTCAGGCGACCGGTGGTACCAAGGTCAGCTTCGGCGACTTCGGTATCCAGGCCCTCACCCCGGCCTACGTGACGAACCGGCAGATCGAGTCCGCTCGTATCGCCATGACGCGTCACATCAAGCGTGGCGGCAAGGTGTGGATCAACATCTACCCGGACCGCCCGCTCACCAAGAAGCCGGCTGAGACCCGCATGGGTTCCGGTAAGGGCTCGCCCGAGTGGTGGGTCGCCAACGTCAAGCCGGGTCGTGTGCTCTTCGAGCTCTCCGGCGTCAACGAGGACATCGCCCGCGAGGCGCTGACCCGTGCAATCCACAAGCTGCCCCTCAAGGCACGCATCATCAAGCGCGAGGAGGGCGACGCATAATGGCGATCGGTTCCAAGGAGCTCCGTCCGACGGAGCTCGACACGTTCGAGAACGAGCGTCTTGCTGACGAGCTGAAGAAGGCCAAGGAGGAGCTGTTCAACCTCCGCTTCCAGTCGGCCACCGGCCAGCTGGAGAGCCACGGCCGCCTCCGTGCCGTCAAGCGCGACATCGCCCGTATCTACACCGTCCTCCGCGAGCGCGAGCTCGGCATCCGTGCCACCCCCGCGCCCGTCGAGACCGCCACCAAGGCCAAGAAGACGACGAAGAAGGCTGACAAGCCGGCCGAGTCGACCGAGGCCGAGACCGCCGAGGAGAACTGATGGCGAACGAAGAGAACACCTCCGCCGCCTCCACCCGCGGCTACCGCAAGACGCGCCGTGGCTACGTGACGAGCGACAAGATGGACAAGACCATCGTGGTCGAGGTCGAGGACCGCGTGAAGCACGCGCTCTACGGCAAGATCATCCGCCGCACGTCCAAGGTGAAGGCCCACGACGAGCTCGGCACCGCTGGTGTCGGCGACCTCGTCGTGATCAGCGAGACCCGTCCCCTCAGCGCCTCCAAGCGCTGGCGCCTGGTCGAGATCCTCGAGAAGGCCAAGTAGGCCGCGGCCTGCTTCGGAATAGGAGACAGCAGTGATTCAGCAGGAATCCCGCCTGAAGGTCGCCGACAACACGGGTGCCAAGGAGATCTTGACCATCCGCGTGCTCGGTGGCTCGGGTCGTCGCTACGCCGGTCTCGGTGACGTCATCGTCGCCACGGTGAAGGACGCCATCCCCGGCGGCAACGTGAAGAAGGGTGACGTCGTCAAGGCCGTCATCGTTCGCACCAAGAAGGAGACCCGTCGTCAGGACGGCTCCTACATCAAGTTCGACGAGAACGCGGCAGTGATCCTCAAGGCTGACGGCGACCCGCGCGGCACGCGCATCTTCGGTCCGGTCGGTCGCGAGCTCCGTGACAAGAAGTTCATGAAGATCATCTCGCTCGCGCCGGAGGTGCTGTAAGCCATGGCGAACATCAAGAAGGGTGACCTCGTCGAGGTCATCACGGGCGCCACGCAGGAGCGTGGCGGCGACCGCGGCAAGCAGGGCAAGGTCATCGAGGTGCTCCGTGACTCGGAGCGCGTCGTCGTCGAGGGCGTGAACTTCGTCACGAAGCACGTCCGCGTCGGCCAGACCCAGCGTGGTTCGAAGACCGGTGGCATCGAGCAGCACGAGGCTCCGATCCACGTCTCGAACGTCGCGATCGTCGACCCGAAGACCAAGAAGCCGACGCGCGTCGGTTTCCGTACCGAAGAGGTGGAGAAGGACGGCGTCAAGAAGACCGTCCGGGTCCGCTACGCCAAGAAGTCGGGTGAGAAGCTCTGATGACCGACACGACTGCCGCGCCGGCGACCAAGGTCGAGCCGCGCCTCAAGCAGAAGTACAAGAACGAGATCAAGGCTGCCCTCACCGAGCAGTTCGGCTACGCGAACGTCATGCAGGTCCCCGGCCTGGTCAAGGTCGTCGTGAACACCGGCGTCGGCGAGGCCGCTCGTGACTCGAAGATCATCGAGGGGGCCATCAAGGACCTCACGGCGATCACGGGTCAGAAGCCCCAGGTCAACATCGCTCGCAAGTCCATCGCGCAGTTCAAGCTGCGCGAGGGCCAGGCGATCGGTGCGCACGTCACCCTCCGCGGTGACCGTGCCTGGGAGTTCCTCGACCGCCTGATCTCCCTCGCCCTGCCCCGCATCCGCGACTTCCGCGGCCTGAGCGACAAGCAGTTCGACGGGAACGGCAACTACACGTTCGGTCTCACGGAGCAGTCCGTGTTCCACGAGATCGACCAGGACCGCATCGACCGCGTGCGTGGCTTCGACATCACCGTCGTGACCACCGCGAAGACGGACGACGAGGGCCGCGCGCTGCTCAAGCAGCTCGGGTTCCCGTTCCGTTCGGCCGACCAGACGGTCTAAGATACTTCGGGCGGTGCGGGCCGGAGGATTCACGTCCTCCGGCCCGCACGCACGAACACACAGGTCCCCGGGAACCGCCTGGGGGCCCCGATCGCTCAGGTCGGCATTCGTGGAACGGGTGTCGAAACCAGGCGAGAATGGATACGCATCATGACGATGACCGATCCGGTCGCAGACATGCTGACCAGATTGCGGAACGCGAACTCGGCGCACCACGACGCCGTCTCGCTTCCCAGCTCCAAGCTGAAGAAGAACATCGCTGAGATCCTCAAGCGCGAGGGTTACATCAACGAGTGGAAGATCGAGGACGCCCGCGTCGGGCAGACCCTCACGATCGACCTGAAGTACGGCCCCGAGCGCGAGCGCTCGATCGCCGGCATCAAGCGCGTCTCGAAGCCGGGCCTCCGGGTCTACGCGAAGTCGACGGAGATCCCCCAGGTCCTCGGTGGCCTCGGCGTGGCGATCCTCTCGACGTCGTCCGGCCTCCTGACCGACCGCGAAGCCGAGCAGAAGGGCGTGGGTGGGGAAGTCCTCGCCTACGTGTGGTGATCGACAATGTCTCGAATCGGACGTCTTCCCATCGACATCCCCGCCGGCGTGACCGTCTCCATCGACGGCCAGACCGTGGCGGTCAAGGGCCCGAAGGGCGAGCTCGCGCTCGTCGTCGCTGAGCCCATCCAGGCCAAGGTCGAGGAGAACCAGGTCCTCGTCACCCGTCCGGACGACGAGCGCTCCTCGCGTTCGCTCCACGGCCTGACCCGCACCCTCATCGCGAACAACATCATCGGCGTCACCCAGGGCTACTCCAAGGGCCTCGAGGTCGTCGGTACCGGTTACCGCGTGCAGGCGAAGGGCACCAGCGTCGAGTTCGCGCTGGGCTACTCCCACCCGATCACGGTCGAGCCGCCCGCGGGCATCTCGTTCGCCGTCGAGGGCAACAACAAGCTCACCGTGACCGGCATCGACAAGCAGGCCGTCGGCGAGGTGGCCGCCAACATCCGCAAGCTGCGCAAGCCCGAGCCCTACAAGGGCAAGGGTGTCCGCTACGCCGGCGAGATCGTGCGCCGCAAGGCCGGAAAGTCAGGTAAGTGATCATGGCTCTCGGTATCCGAGGAAAGAGCAAGTCGGCCGCCAAGGCGCGTCGTCACAACCGACTCCGCAAGAAGATCACCGGCACCGAGGCGCGTCCGCGTCTCGCCGTCACGCGTTCGTCGCGTCACGTGTTCGTGCAGGTCATCGACGACGCGAAGGGTCACACCCTCGCCAGCGCATCGACGATGGAGGCCGACCTCCGCTCGTTCGACGGCGACAAGACCGCCAAGGCCCGTCGCGTCGGCGAGATCCTCGCCGAGCGCGCGAAGGCCGCCGGCGTCGAGGCCGTGGTCTTCGACCGTGGTGGCAGCAAGTACGCCGGTCGCGTCGCCGCGATCGCCGATGGCGCCCGTGAAGGAGGGCTGAACCTGTGAGCGACACCGCGAACAACACCAGCAAGGAGACCACGGAGGCAGCGGCCACGGCCGAGCGTCCGGTCGAGACCGCCGCTGGTTCCGCGTCCAACAACCGCGACTCGGCCGACCAGCGCGGCCGTCGTGGTGGCGGTCGTGACCGTCAGCAGGGCCGCGACCGCAACAACCGCGGTGGCGACAGCCAGTTCCTCGAGCGCGTGGTGACCATCAACCGCGTGTCGAAGGTCGTCAAGGGTGGTCGTCGCTTCAGCTTCACGGCGCTCGTCGTCGTGGGTGACGGCAACGGCCTCGTGGGCGTCGGCTACGGCAAGGCCAAGGAGGTCCCCACGGCGATCTCCAAGGGCGTCGAGGAGGCGAAGAAGAACTTCTTCCGCGTCCCGCGCGTCGGCAACACCATCCCGCACCCGGTGCAGGGTGAGGCCGCTGCCGGTGTCGTGCTCCTGCGTCCGGCCGCTGCCGGTACCGGTGTCATCGCCGGTGGTCCGGTCCGCGCCGTCCTCGAGTGCGCTGGCATCCACGACGTCCTGAGCAAGTCGCTCGGCTCGTCGAACACCATCAACATCGTGCACGCGACCGTCGAGGCGCTGCAGCAGCTCGAGGAGCCCCGTGCGGTCGCAGTCCGCCGTGGCCTCGACGTCGACGCGGTCGTCCCGGCCCGTCTGCTGCGTGCGGAGGCCGCCGCCGCGCGTGCCGCGTCCGAGAAGGCAGGTGCGTGATGGCGATGCTGAAGATCACGCAGACGAAGTCCGTTATCAGCGAGAAGCAGTACCAGCGCGACACCCTGCGCAGCCTGGGCCTCAAGCGCATCGGCCGTACGGTCCTGCGTGAGGACAACGCCCAGAACCGCGGGTACATCGCGACGGTCGCGCACCTCGTGAAGGTCGAGGAGGTCGACGCATGAGCGACGAGAAGAACGAGCGCGTGCAGGTCCTGAAGCTGCACCACCTCCGCCCGGCCACCGGTGCGAAGAAGGACCGCACCCGTGTCGGTCGCGGTGAGGGCTCGAAGGGCAAGACCGCCGGCCGTGGTACCAAGGGTCAGAAGGCTCGGTACCAGGTCAAGGTCGGCTTCGAGGGTGGGCAGATGCCGCTGCACATGCGCACCCCGAAGCTCCGCGGGTTCAAGAACCCGTTCCGTGTCGAGTACCAGGTCGTGAACCTGGACAAGATCGCGGAGCTCTACCCGAACGGTGGCGACGTCACCGTGGCGGACCTGGTCGCCAAGGGCGCCGTCCGCAAGAACGAGAAGGTCAAGGTTCTCGGTCAGGGCGACATCAACGTGAAGCTCACGGTCTCGGTCGACAAGGTCTCGGCGTCCGCCGCCGAGAAGATCGCGGCTGCTGGCGGCACCGTCTCCCAGTAACCCCCGTCGGCGGCCCGTGCGTTTGCGCACGGGCCGCCGTTACGGTTTCCTTGACAGTGGCCGGCGTCCGTCGGCCTGGTCGGCCTGGTCGGCCCTGCCGATCGACACCGGAACGGCCGCGATCGACGGCCCCGGTCCCAGAAGTTCGGAGTCCTCGTGTTCAGAGCGGTCGCGCGTATCATGCGCACCCCAGACCTTCGCAAGAAGATCGGCTTCACCCTCGCGATCATCGCGCTCTTCCGCCTGGGGTCGTACATCCCCGCACCGTTCGTCGACTACGCGTCCGTGCAGAGCTGCCTCGCCAGCGCGTCCTCGCAGCAGGGCCTCTACGACCTGATCAACCTGTTCTCCGGCGGCGCGCTGCTGAAGCTCTCGGTCTTCGCGCTCGGGATCATGCCGTACATCACGTCGTCGATCATCGTGCAGCTCCTGCGCGTGGTCATCCCGCACTTCGACGCCCTCTACAAGGAGGGTCAGTCCGGTCAGGCCAAGCTGACGCAGTACACGCGCTACCTCACGATCGCGCTCGGTGTCCTGCAGTCCACCACCCTGATCACGGTCGCGCGCTCCGGTGCTCTCTTCGGCACGAACGCGTCGGCCTCCTGCTCGTCGATCATCTCGAACGACAGCTGGTACGCGATCATGCTCATGGTCGTCACGCTGACCGCCGGCACTGGCCTCATCATGTGGATGGGCGAGCTCGTCACCGAGCGCGGCATCGGCAACGGCATGTCGCTCCTCATCTTCACGTCGATCGCGGCGCAGTTCCCGTCGGCGCTCTGGGCGATCGAGCAGTCGAACGGCTTCGAGCTGTTCCTGTTCGTCATCCTCGTGGGCCTCGTCATCATGATGGCCGTCGTGTTCGTCGAGCAGTCGCAGCGACGCATCCCGGTCCAGTACGCCAAGCGCATGGTCGGTCGTCGCACCTTCGGCGGCAACAACACGTACATCCCGATCAAGGTGAACATGGCCGGCGTCGTGCCCGTCATCTTCGCCTCGTCGCTGCTGTACCTGCCGGCCCTCGTCGCGCAGTTCAACCAGCCCTCGGACGGCTCCGCGCCGGCCGCGTGGGTGACCTGGATCCAGAACAACCTGACCTCGGGTGACAACTGGTTCTACATGGTCCTGTACTTCCTGCTCATCGTCGGGTTCACCTACTTCTACGTCGCGATCACCTTCAACCCCGAAGAGGTCGCCGACAACATGAAGAAGTACGGCGGGTTCATCCCGGGCATCCGCGCCGGACGCCCGACCGCCGAGTACCTCGACTACGTCCTGACCCGGGTGACGTTGCCCGGATCGCTCTACCTCGGTCTGATCGCACTCATCCCGCTGGGCGCACTCGCGTTCTTCGGTGCGAACCAGAACTTCCCGTTCGGTGGCGCCAGCATCCTGATCATCGTGGGTGTCGGCCTCGAGACGGTGAAGCAGATCGACTCCCAGCTCCAGCAACGTCACTACGAAGGGCTTCTCCGTTGAGCGCACGCCTCATCATCGTCGGACCCCCCGGCGCCGGCAAGGGCACCCAGGCCGGTCGCATCGCGGACGCGTTCGGTGTCCCCGCGATCTCGACGGGCGACATCTTCCGCAAGAACGTCGCCGAGGGCACGCCCCTCGGCGTCGAGGCGAAGAAGCTCATGGACGCCGGTGAGTACGTGCCGGACGAGCTGACGAACGAGCTCGTGAAGTCCCGCCTGGCCGAGCCGGACGCCGAGCACGGCTTCCTGCTCGACGGCTACCCCCGGACGCTGAACCAGGTCGAGTACCTCGACGCGCTCCTGACCGAGCAGGGCGAGCGGCTCGACGCGGTCGTGCAGCTCGTCGCGGACCAGGACGCCCTCGTCGAACGCCTGCTGAAGCGCGCGGAGGACCAGGGCCGCAGCGACGACAACGAGGAGACGATCCGTCGTCGCCAGGAGGTCTACCTGGACCAGACGGCCCCGATCGTCGGCGCCTACGCCGACCGCGGCCTCGTGGTCGATGTCGACGGGCTCGGCGGCATCGACGAGGTCGGCGACCGGATCCAGTCGGCGCTCGCGTCCCGCGGGCTGACCGCGGGCGTCTGACCCGGCGTGGTCCGCTTCCGCAAGCCCTCGATCTACAAGACGCCCGAGGAGCTCCGCGCCATGGTGCGCCCGGGCCTCCTGACGGCCGAGGCGTTGGACGCCGTGCGAGCCGCGGTCCGACCCGGCGTCACGACGGGTGAGCTCGACGCGATCGCCGAGCGGACCATCCGCGACGGCGGGGGCGTCCCGAACTTCCAGCTCGTCCCGGGGTACCGCCACACGCTCTGTGTCTCGGTCAACGACGAGGTGGTGCACGGGATCCCGGGCGACCGCGTGATCCAGGCGGGCGATATCGTCTCCGTCGACGCCGGCGCCGAGGTCGACGGCTGGAACGGGGACAGCGCCTTCACGGTCGTGGTCCCTGGTGGCGACGCCGCGGTGAGCGAGGCCCGGCGGAAGCTCTGCGACACGACCGAGCGCTCGCTGTGGCACGGCATCGCCGCTCTGGCGTCGGCCAGGCACCTGAACGACGTCGGTGCCGCGGTCGAGGACGCCATCGAGGAGACCGGCGCCTGGGGCATCGTCGAGGACTACACCGGTCACGGCATCGGCCGGTCGATGCACGAGGAACCGCCGGTCTTCAACTACCGCGTGCGGGGCGCCGGTCCCGCCGTGAAGCCCGGGCTGGTCGTCGCGATCGAGCCGATGGTGACGGCCGGCACGATCGACAGCTCGACGGACGCGGACGACTGGACGGTCCGGACGCTCGACGGCTCGGACGCCGCGCACTGGGAGCACACCGTCGCCGTCCACGCCGACGGCATCTGGGTGACCACGGCCGCCGACGGCGGCGCTGCGGGCCTGGCCCCGCTGGGTGTGACACCCGTCGCGATCCCGTAGGACGGGCCTCCCGTCGGGTCGGCCGTCCACCGCGTCCGGCCGGGAGGCACGTGGTGCGTCCGCCCCGCCGCTGCGGCGTCGACGGTGCGGTCGGCTCGGAGCCGCGCGGCGCGTCCGCCGCGCGGCGTCAGTTCCCGACGGAGCAGGTCTGTTCGTTCGCGCTCTGCCCGGTGATGGTCGACGGGAGCGGCGTCGTGGTCGCCGTCGGTGTCGACGAGGGCGTGGAGCCTGACGACGACGTCGCGGAGGAGCTCGACCCGGACGACCCGGACGACGTGCCGGCCGAGGACGTGCCGGAGGAAGACGAGCCGGACGATGACGACGAGCCCGTCGACGATCCCGCGCTCTTCGACTCCTCCGACGCCCGTCCGGTGGTCGAGTCCGAGAGCGACGTCCGCTGGTCGGTCTGCAGGGCGACGTTGAGCGTGTGCGCCGCGTCCTGCGCGACGATGACGCGGGCGTTGTCGGCGGGGTCGTCCACGACCGGGTACTGCACGAACAGCATGTTCGCCGTACTCATGCCGCGCAGCGTCGTGGCGAGGCCGACGAGGCTCCTGGCCTGCGCCAGGCCGTCCGAGAGCGTCATGTTGTGCAGCGCCGCCGAGGCGAGGCGGTAGAGCGTCACCGGGTCGGACAGCGTGCTGCCGGAGGTGATCTTGCGGAGCAGCGCGGAGAGGAACACCTGCTGCGAACTGATGCGCGCGAGGTCGCTGCCGTCACCGACTCCGTGGCGGGTCCGGAGGAACGCGAGCGCGTCCGAGCCCTCGAGCGTGTGCGACCCCGCGGTGAGGTGGAGACCGGTGTACGAGTCGTTGATCGGCTGCGCGACGCAGACGTCCACACCACCGAGGGCGTTCGACATCGAGATGACGCCGTCGAAGGTGATCAGCCCGGCGTAGGGGATCCGCAGGCCGGTCAGGTTCTCGACGGTGTCGACCACGCAGGACACCCCGCCGTTGCCGAGCGCCGTGTTGAACTGTGCCGAGGTGGCGGCGGGGTACGTGGTGCCCGTCGCCGGGTTGGTGCACGCCGGGATCGGGACCATGAGGTCGCGGGGGAAGCTCACGGCCGTGAGCTGCTGGTGGTCCTGCGAGATGTGCACGAGGATCGTGACGTCGTTCCGGGCGCCGGCGACGTCCTCGTCGGAGTCGAACTGCCCGACGCGGGTGTCGCTGCCGATGAGCAGGATGTTCGCGCCGCCCTTCATCGCGGTGATGTCCGCGGTGTCGGCGACCTTCTGGTCGTCCGTGCTGAGCTGGACCGTCTTCGGGGCGGCGGCGAGCTGCCCGCCGGCGATCGCGGCCACGCTGGTCCCGCTGACCAGCGCGACGGCGAGGACGGACGCGACGATGCCGAGGGCGGACGTCCAGGCGCGACGACGAGGGAGTCGTCCATGGCGGGCCAGGGGGCCGCGGGCGTTCGGCACGGTTCTCTCCGTTCGGTGGGCTGCCGTGACACGGTACGGCGGATGCACTCGAGACGGCCCAGAACGGGCCAGGAGACCACTGTGGAACGTTCAGACTCGACCGCGGCAGCCCCAGGTCGAGGGTCCGGGTCGCCCGCACTTGGCAATCCGGCCGCTATCACATAGGCTTGCTCTTTGGTGTGTCATGCCCTTTCGGCGTGGCGCCCGACCCGCAGACCGGCTCGGGGATCACACCGGTAATCCAACCAAGCGACAGTGAGGCTATGGCCAAGAAAGACGGCGTCATCGAGATCGAGGGCTCGGTGCTCGAAGCTCTGCCCAACGCGATGTTCCGCGTTGAGCTGACCAACGGACACAAGGTCCTCGCGCACATCTCCGGGAAGATGCGCCAGCACTACATCCGCATCCTCCCCGAGGACCGCGTGATCGTGGAGCTGAGCCCGTACGACCTGACCCGCGGCCGGATCGTCTACCGCTACAAGTGATCCGCGAGCTGGAAAGGAACGGCCCGGCGAACCCGCCGCGCACGAAGCCAGCGAGCACGAGGAACCAACCATGAAGGTCAACCCCAGCGTCAAGCCCATCTGCGAGCACTGCCGAGTGATCCGCCGGAAGGGCCGCGTCATGGTGATCTGCAAGAGCAACCCGCGCCACAAGCAGCGCCAGGGCTGAGCTCCCAGCAGGACCCACAACTCAACACTGAACACGCAGTACCAGATCCCGCGGCTCCGGCCGCGGGGGACACCTCGGGTCGGAGGCCCGGGCACCGGTACTGCGCCACACCTCCACCAACCACAGGAGCAGCCAGCACATGGCACGTCTAGCAGGCGTCGACATCCCGCGCGAGAAGCGCGTGGAGATCGCACTCACGTACATCTACGGCGTCGGCCGTACCCGCTCGGTCCAGGCACTCGCCGAGACCGGCATCTCCGGCGACATCCGCGTCAAGGACCTGACCGACGACCAGCTCGTCGCTCTCCGCGACTTCATCGAGGGCAACTTCAAGGTGGAAGGTGACCTCCGCCGTGAGGTCGCCGCGGACATCCGACGCAAGGTCGAGATCGGTAGCTACGAGGGTCTTCGCCACCGTCGTGGTCTCCCGGTGCGCGGTCAGCGCACCAAGACCAACGCGCGTACCCGCAAGGGACCGAAGCGCACCGTGGCAGGCAAGAAGAAGGCTCGATAGGAGACCCCCATGGCTACCCCCAAGACTGCCGCGCGCAAGCCGCGCCGCAAGGAGAAGAAGAACGTCGCCGTGGGCCAGGCCCACATCAAGAGCACGTTCAACAACACGATCGTCAGCATCACCGACCCGTCCGGTGCCGTCCTCAGCTGGGCGTCCTCGGGTGCCGTCGGCTTCAAGGGCTCGCGCAAGTCGACGCCGTTCGCGGCGCAGCTCGCCGCCGAGTCCGCTGCGCGTCAGGCGCAGGAGCACGGCGTCAAGAAGGTCGACGTCTTCGTCAAGGGTCCGGGCTCCGGCCGCGAGACCGCGATCCGCTCGCTCCAGGCCGCCGGCCTCGAGGTCGGTTCGATCAACGACGTCACGCCGCAGGCGCACAACGGGTGCCGCCCGCCGAAGCGTCGCCGCGTCTGACGCGAGGAGCAACCGGCCGTTCCCCGCTCGTCCCCGTGACGGGGTCGAGCGGGGCCGGCCATTCCTGGTCGTTCGATCGCGCACGGCGGGCCCTCGCGGCTCGGCCGTGCGCGTGATCACAACTCAACAGACCCGTCGGGGCCCGGTCGGCCCCGTCGTACCGCCGAGTGTCATATAGCGGACACTCCGCCGAAAGGAATCCCACAGTGCTCATTGCACAGCGCCCCACCCTGACCGAGGAGTCGATCTCCGAGCACCGCTCGCGCTTCGTCATCGAGCCGCTCGAGCCGGGCTTCGGTTACACCCTCGGCAACTCGCTGCGCCGCACGCTCCTCTCCTCGATCCCCGGCGCGGCTGTCACCAGCATCCGCATCGACGGCGTCCTCCACGAGTTCAGCACCGTTCCCGGTGTCAAGGAAGACGTCACCGAGATCATCCTCAACATCAAGAGCCTCGTCGTCTCCAGCGAGCACGACGAGCCGATCACCGCGTACCTGCGCAAGCAGGGTGCCGGTCAGGTCACCGCGGCGGACATCTCCGCCCCGGCCGGCGTCGAGATCCACAACCCGGACCTCGTCATCGCGACCCTGAACGACACCGCGCGCTTCGAGCTCGAGCTCACGATCGAGCGTGGCCGTGGCTACGTGTCGGCGACGCAGAACCGCTCGGAGTTCTCCGAGGCGGGTCAGATCCCGATCGACTCGATCTACTCGCCGGTCCTCAAGGTCACCTACCGCGTCGAGGCGACGCGTGCCGGTGAGCGTACGGACTTCGACCGCCTGGTCGTCGACGTCGAGACGAAGCCGGCGATCACGCCGCGCGACGCCATCGCGTCGGCCGGCCGCACGCTGGTCGAGCTGTTCGGTCTCGCCCGCGAGCTGAACACGGCGGCCGAGGGCATCGAGATCGGCCCCGCGCCGGTCGACGCCGTGCTCTCGAACGAGCTGCAGACCCCGATCGAGGACCTCGACCTGTCGGTCCGCAGCTACAACTGCCTCAAGCGGGAGGGCATCAACACGGTGTCCGAGCTCGTCGCCCTCTCGGAGACGCAGCTCATGAACATCCGCAACTTCGGTCAGAAGTCGGTGGACGAGGTCAAGGACAAGCTCACCGAGCTCGGCCTGTCCCTCAAGGACACCGTCCCCGGATTCGACGGCGCCCACTTCTACAGCGGGTACGACGAGGACGAGTCCAACAACTGACCTCGCGCGTAAGCGCACGCGTGCTGAGTCAGCGCGCACCACATTCACCACTGGAGAACTGACATGCCGAAGCCCACCAAGGGCCCCCGCCTCGGTGGCGGTCCCGCCCACGAGCGCCTGCTCCTGAGCAACCTCGCCAACGCCCTCTTCACGCACGGCCGCATCACCACGACCGAGACGAAGGCCAAGCGCCTCCGTCCGGTCGCCGAGCGGCTCATCACGTTCGCGAAGCGTGGCGACCTGCACGCCCGTCGTCGCGTGATCAGCATCCTGCGCGACAAGTCCGTCGTGCACACGCTGTTCACCGAGATCGCCCCGCAGGTCGAGGACCGCCAGGGCGGCTACACCCGCATCACGAAGCTCGGTTTCCGCAAGGGCGACAACGCTCCCCTCGCGTCGATCGAGCTCGTGCTCGAGCCGGTGTCGGGCAAGCCCGCCCCGGTCAAGCGCGACGCTGCTCCGGCCGCCGCCGCGCCGGTCGAGGCGCCGGCCGCCGAGGAGACCACCGAGGAGGCCCCGGTCGATGAGACCGAGACCACCGAGGAGTCCGCGCCGGTCGAGGCCGAGGCCGAGACCGACGCTGCCGCCGAGGTCGAGGACGACGCCGCCGCCAAGGCGGACGACACGAAGGCCGACGACGCCAAGTAGTCACCTGCACCACCTCGAGGAAGCCCCCGCGACGCACGTCGCGGGGGCTTCCTCGCGTTGCGGGGTGACCGACAGGCGGCCTGGAGGCGCGGGGCGTGCCCACCCCGCG
>NZ_BACW01000295.1:0-9531 GCF_000333315.1 Curtobacterium sp. B8 | reverse complement strand
GCGCGACGAGTTGTCCTCACTGACCCGCTCCGTGCCGGAGTCGGCGTCCGTCTCGTCGTTCATCGACGAGCTCGACGGCATCGCCGCGGCCACTGGGATGCAGGTGTCCGCCTTCACGGCGAGCGACGCCACGGCGTACCAGCCCGCCGCCACGGCCGCGGGTTCCGCGTCGTCCGCCGCCACGCCCGCGCCCGGTGCGGCAGCGACCGCCACCCCGGTACCGTCGGCGACTCCGGCCGAGCCGACTGCTCCGTCGATCGTCACCAACGCCGCGATCACCGGTCAGAACTTCTCCGTCATCCCCGTCACGGTGGCGGTCGACGGGACGTTCGACCAGGCCCTGCGGTTCGTCCAGGGCGTCCAGACCGGCAAGCGCCTGTTCCTGATCACCTCGATCACCTCGGCGCAACAGACGGGCGACGACGGATCGGCAGCGACGACCGCGACCTGGACGTTCGGTGGCTCGATCTACGTGCTCGACCGCAGCGCCGATTCCGGCGCGACAGCGGGCGCCACCGCCGCCACGAACGGCTGACCCGCCCCTCCCGAGAACCCCCACGGACTGGGGTGTGACGCGCCACGCCACACCCTCTTCCGCCGGGGGTCCTCGTCTGCGTACGATGCTCCCGACGCCGCGTTCGCGGTCGCTCATCCCCCTCTCGGACGGCCCCGCTCGTGGGCTGTTCCTCGTCGTGCCCGGAGTCGCGCGTGTTGTACGGAATCGTGGAGTTCCTCGGCTGGTTCGGAGCGGTAACTGTCTTGGCCGGTTACATCCTCTTCTCGACCGGCAAGCTGCAGAACGGACCCACGTACCAGCTGCTGAACCTCGTCGGCGGTCTCGCGATCGCCGTCAACGTCGGGGCGCACCACGCCATCCCGTCGCTCATCGTGAACGGCATCTGGGCGATCGTCGCCGTCGTGGTGCTCACGAAGATGCTGCGCGCCCGTCGCGCAGCGAAGCGCGGCGAGCCGGTCGACGCCACGGCCCCGCAGGTCCTCGTCGAACCGCCGACCACGACGGCGGTGCTGCCGGTCGTCGGTCCGGCGCTCCGCGACCACGACGCAGCGCCCGAGAGCGCTACCAGCGCCGACGCCGAGCAGATCCCGGTCGCGCCGGCTCCCATGACCGAGACCGTGCCCGTGATCACCGCGACGATCGCCCTCGCGCTGGTGGCGGCGGCGCAGCAGGAGCACGCCCAGCAAGAACAGCAGCAGCACGGCCGGCAGGAACAGCAGCAGCACCTCACCCAGCAGGAGCAGTAGCAGGCGCACCCCGGCCGGAACACGCGTCACAGCACGCCGGACCTGAGCGCGCCTGACGCCGACCACCGCGCCGCCGGCCGCCCGAACGCCACGACGACCGTCCGTGCACCCCGGCCCGGCGATACGATCACCCCATGTCCCGATGGCTCGTGGCGACGATGACGTCCGTCCTCTTCATCGCGCTCGTCATCGCGGTGTCCGGCTTCGAGGCGCTCCTCGCGGACGTCGAGCCGATCACCCAGCCGGACGCCACCCCGTACCTCGGCCCGGCGATGGTCGTCTCCGCCGCGATCGTGGTGTTCCTCGCCACCGCGACCGGCGCCCGGGAGGGCAACCCCGGCGTCACCGGCCTCGTCGCCGCGGCGGCCTCGTACCTGGTGATGCTCGGCGTCGGCGCGGTCGGCTACGCCCTCCTCCGTGGCGACGTCACCGAGCTGCTCGTGTTCCCGGCCGGCTCCGCGCTCGGCCCCTTCGTCGTGGGCACGGTCGTGGTGGCGCTGGTCTGCGTCGTCGGCGGGATCGCGATGATCCGCCACCAGGCACGCACGACCGACCCAGCGGGCGCGCCGGCTCAAACCCGCTCGACCGAGCCCGCCGGCACGACGGGTCACGCCCACACGATCGACGACCGCCACCCGACGGACCGGCCGGGCCCGGGGTCGCCCGCCCCCGGGAACGACGGTGGTCGGCGGTAGGATCGCCGCGTACGACGCACGGCGACCGGGGGCACCATGACCGACCAGGACCACGGCGGCGGCTGGGGAGCCGTCCCGCCCGTCGACGTTATCCGTGGCACGACCGCGGCCACCGCGCGCCCGCCCCGGAAGCGCATGCGCCGCGGTCCCCTCGTGGCGATCGTCGCCGGGGTCGCGGCACTCGTGCTGCTCGTGGTCGGCGGCGGCATCGGCTACGCGAACGGGATGAGCACGCACGCAGCGGACCGCCCGGTGCGGGCCTTCCTCGACGACCTCGCGGCGGGCAGGGCGTCGGCCGCCCTCGCCGCGGCCGGCATCGAGCACGACGCGAGCGACGTCCTGCTCACCGACGCCGCGTACGCGAAGGCGAAGCGCACGGTCACCGGGTACCGCGTCGCAGCGGTCCGAACGAGCGGCGACAGCGCATCCGTCACCGCCTACCTGCGACAGGGCGGCCAGGACGTCTCCGCGGTCTTCGACCTGACCCGCACCGGCACCGACTGGGGGGTGTTCCCGGTCTGGCAGCTGCAACCCCCGCGCCTCGGCACCGTCGACGTGTCGGTCCGCGGTCCGTCCCGCACACCGCTCCGGGTCGCGGGGAAGTCGGTCACGACGTCGAAGGGCGGCACGGCGTCCCTCAGCGCCCTGCCGGGCACCTACGACGTCGCCGTCCGCGGCGGGGAATGGGTCCGGTCCGACTCGGCGTCCGCCACGGTCAGCGGCTTCGGCGGCACGGCGTCGAGTCCGGTCGCGCTCACGGCCTCCCTCACATCGGCGGGCGAGCGCGCCGCGACGAAGGCGGTCGACGCGTGGGTCGACGGCTGCATCGCGTCGCACGACCCGGCTCCGTCGGGTTGCAGCTTCTACGCCTACGGCGAGGACCCGTCGTACACGTACACGAACGAGCGCTGGACGCTCGGCACGCGCCCGGTGGTGTCGGTCGGTGCGTGGTCCTCCGAGGGCTGGCTGGTCACCACCACCACCTACGGCCGGGCGACGTTCTCGGCGGACATCTCCGGGCCGGGCGGCGTGGGCACCGCCACGGCCGGGCCGATGAACGTCAACGCGAGCGGGTACATCACGGGCATCGGCGCCGACGGCGCCACGTTCCGTTCCGCGGTCGCTCCGGTCTCCTCCGAGTCCGGTTCCTGACGGCGCGGCGCACCGGCCTGGAGGCCCGCCCCGCGGCCCGACGTCGCCCCGCGACCCCGACGGTGGGCCACGCGACCGGCGGTGCGAGGATCCGCGCAGCGTGCGAGGCGCATGCCCTCGCACGCTGCGCGAAACCTCGCACGACGCGGGCCCGCCCGCGGGCCCGCCCGCGGACCTGCGACCCCCGCGACCACGCGCCGGACGGGTGTTCGCCGTGGGCGGTGCCCACGGGCCTCCAGGGCGACGCGCCCGGATTGATTTCGCGTGGTGGCGCGGGTAGGCTCTACCGGGTGTGCGCCCTCGGGCGCGCCCGAAAAGTCCGGTCGGCCGACGGCCGCAACCGGACCGATCCGTCCCCCACTGATCCCTCCGCCGACAGGCGGTCCTCGGTGTGGGACGAGGAAGCCGGCGGTCCGCGCCGGCCGGAGAGCACGAGCGAAGAACCAGGAGAACAGTTGCCTACCATCCAGCAGCTGGTTCGCAAGGGTCGTACGCCGAAGGTCACCAAGACCAAGGCGCCCGCCCTGAAGGCGAACCCCCAGCAGCGTGGTGTCTGCACCCGCGTCTACACCACCACCCCCAAGAAGCCGAACTCGGCACTGCGCAAGGTCGCTCGTGTCAAGCTCTCGAACGGCACCGAGGTCACGGCCTACATCCCCGGTGAGGGCCACAACCTCCAGGAGCACTCGATGGTGCTCGTCCGCGGCGGTCGTGTGAAGGACCTGCCCGGTGTCCGCTACAAGATCATCCGCGGTGCGCTCGACACGCAGGCCGTGAAGAACCGTAAGCAGGCGCGTAGCCGCTACGGCGCGAAGAAGGGTTGAGTCAATGCCTCGTAAGGGTCCCGCTCCCAAGCGTCCCGTCGTCGCAGACCCGGTCTACGGCGCGCCGATCGTCTCGCAGCTCGTGAACAAGATCCTGCTGGACGGCAAGAAGGGCCTCGCCGAGCGCATCGTCTACGGTGCACTCGAGGGCGTCTCCGCCAAGAACCAGCAGGACGCCGTCGCGACGCTCAAGAAGGCGCTCGACAACGTCCGTCCGACCCTCGAGGTCCGCAGCCGCCGCGTCGGTGGCTCGACCTACCAGGTCCCGGTCGAGGTCAAGCCGCACCGCGCGAACACCCTCGCGCTCCGCTGGCTGACCTCGTACGCCAAGGCCCGCCGCGAGAAGACGATGACCGAGCGTCTCATGAACGAGATCCTCGACGCGTCGAACGGTCTCGGTGCCGCGGTCAAGCGCCGTGAGGACACGCACAAGATGGCCGAGTCGAACAAGGCCTTCGCCCACTACCGCTGGTAGTCCCGGCACCGCCCCGGGGCGCCGGCGGCCACAAACCCCGGCGCCCCGTGACGGACGCCCATCTCTCCTACAACTCTTCCGGAGGAACCCTGTGGCACAGGACGTGCTCACCGACCTGAACAAGGTCCGCAACATCGGCATCATGGCGCACATCGATGCCGGCAAGACCACGACGACCGAGCGCATCCTGTTCTACACGGGCATCACGCACAAGATCGGTGAGGTCCACGACGGCGCTGCGACGATGGACTGGATGGCGCAGGAGCAGGAGCGCGGCATCACGATCACGTCGGCCGCGACGACCTGCTTCTGGGACAACAACCAGATCAACATCATCGACACCCCGGGTCACGTGGACTTCACGGTCGAGGTGGAGCGCTCGCTCCGCGTCCTCGACGGTGCGGTCGCCGTCTTCGACGGCAAGGAGGGCGTGGAGCCCCAGTCCGAGACCGTGTGGCGTCAGGCGGACAAGTACGACGTCCCGCGCATCTGCTTCGTCAACAAGATGGACAAGCTCGGCGCCGACTTCTACTTCACCGTCGACACGATCGTCAACCGCCTCGGTGCAGAGCCCCTCGTGCTCCAGCTCCCGATCGGCGCCGAGAACGACTTCGTCGGTGTCGTCGACCTCATCGAGATGCACGCCAAGGTCTGGCCGGGCGACGCCAAGGGTGATGTCACCATGGGCGCCCAGTACGAGGTCCAGGAGATCCCCGCGGACCTCCAGGCCCGTGCCGAGGAGTACCGCGCCAAGCTCATCGAGCGTGTCGCCGAGTCCGACGACGCCCTCCTCGAGAAGTTCTTCGACGGCCAGGAGCTCACGAAGGACGAGATCCGCGCGGGCATCCGCAAGCTGACCATCGCCTCCGAGGTCTACCCGGTCCTCTGCGGCTCGGCGTTCAAGAACCGCGGTGTCCAGCCCATGCTCGACGCCGTCATCTCGTACCTCCCGTCGCCGCTCGACGTCCCGCCGATGATCGGCCACGACGTCAAGGACGAGGAGAAGGAGATCATCCGCAAGCCCGACGCCTCCGAGCCGTTCTCGGCCCTGGCGTTCAAGGTCGCGGTGCACCCCTTCTTCGGTCGCCTGACCTACGTCCGCGTCTACTCGGGCTCGATCGAGTCGGGTGCCCAGGTCATCAACTCGACCAAGGGCAAGAAGGAGCGCATCGGGAAGATCTTCCAGATGCACTCCAACAAGGAGAACCCGGTCGACAACGTGACCGCGGGCCACATCTACGCGGTGATCGGCCTCAAGGACACCACCACCGGTGACACGCTCTGCGACCCGAACGACCAGGTCGTCCTCGAGTCGATGACGTTCCCGGAGCCGGTGATCGAGGTCGCCATCGAGCCGAACACGAAGGCCGACCAGGAGAAGCTCTCCACGGCCATCCAGAAGCTCGCGGAAGAGGACCCGACGTTCCGCGTCGAGCTCAACGCCGAGACCGGTCAGACCACGATCAAGGGCATGGGCGAGCTCCACCTCGACATCCTGGTCGACCGCATGAAGCGTGAGTTCAAGGTCGAGGCGTCGGTCGGCAAGCCGCAGGTGGCCTACCGCGAGACCCTGACCAAGCCGGTCGAGCGCTACGACTACACCCACAAGAAGCAGACCGGTGGTTCCGGTCAGTTCGCGAAGGTGCAGATCGCGCTCGAGCCCATGGAGGTCACGGCCGAGAAGGTCTACGAGTTCGAGAACGCCGTCACCGGTGGCCGCGTCCCGCGCGAGTACATCCCGTCGGTCGACGCCGGTATCCAGGACGCCATGCAGGTCGGCATCCTCGCGGGCTACCCGACGGTGGGCGTGAAGGCCATCCTCAAGGACGGTCAGTCGCACGACGTCGACTCGTCCGAGATGGCGTTCAAGATCGCCGGTTCGATGGCCTACAAGGAAGCCGCCCGCAAGGCCGGCCCGGTCATCCTCGAGCCGATCATGGCCGTCGAGGTCCGCACGCCCGAGGAGTACATGGGCGACGTGATCGGTGACCTCAACTCCCGTCGTGGCCAGATCGCCTCGATGGAGGACGCTTCGGGCGTCAAGGTGGTCCGCGCGAGCGTGCCGCTGTCCGAGATGTTCGGCTACGTCGGCGACCTCCGGTCGAAGACCTCTGGTCGCGCCGTCTACTCGATGACCTTCGAGACCTACGCACAGGTCCCGGCCAAGGTCTCCGAGGAGATCGTCGCGAAGAGCAAGGGGGAGTAGCGCTCCAGCGCTGCTCCACAGGCGAGGGCGCCCGGCGACGGGCCCCTCGTCACCAAGTACAGTAAAGACACACACCCTGCAGGCCAACGGTCGTGACCGACCGGGGGCATGCTTTCCGAGTCCTGAGGAGGACCCACAGTGGCCAAGGCCAAGTTCGAGCGCACCAAGCCGCACGTCAACATCGGAACCATCGGTCACGTCGACCACGGCAAGACCACGCTCACGGCGGCGATCACCAAGGTTCTGCACGACCAGTACCCGGACCTCAACGAGGCTCGCGACTTCGCGCAGATCGACAACGCTCCCGAGGAGCGCCAGCGCGGCATCACGATCAACATCTCGCACGTCGAGTACCAGACCGAGAAGCGCCACTACGCGCACGTCGACGCTCCGGGTCACGCCGACTACGTGAAGAACATGATCACGGGTGCGGCGCAGATGGACGGCGCGATCCTCGTGGTCGCCGCCACCGACGGCCCGATGCCCCAGACGCGTGAGCACGTCCTGCTCGCCCGCCAGGTCGGCGTCCCCTACATCGTCGTCGCGCTGAACAAGTCCGACATGGTGGACGACGAGGAGATCCTGGAGCTCGTCGAGCTCGAGGTCCGCGAGCTCCTCGGCTCGCAGGAGTTCGACGAGGACGCCCCCGTCGTGCAGGTCTCCGCTGTCGGCGCCCTCAACGGCGAAGAGAAGTGGGTGAAGTCCGTCCAGGACCTCATGGCCGCCGTCGACGAGAACGTCCCGGACCCGGTGCGCGCCACCGACCAGCCGTTCCTCATGCCGATCGAGGACGTCTTCACGATCACCGGTCGTGGCACCGTCATCACCGGCCGTGTCGAGCGTGGCACGCTGAACGTCAACGAAGAGGTCGAGATCGTCGGCATCCGCCCGACGCAGAAGACCACCGTCACCGGCATCGAGATGTTCCGCAAGCTGCTCGACTCGGCTGAGGCCGGCGACAACGCGGGTCTGCTCCTCCGTGGCCTCAAGCGTGAGGACGTGGAGCGCGGCCAGGTCGTCGTCAAGCCGGGTACGGTCACGCCGCACACGAACTTCGAGGCGAACGCGTACATCCTGACCAAGGACGAGGGTGGGCGTCACAACCCGTTCTACGCGAACTACCGCCCGCAGTTCTACTTCCGCACCACCGACGTCACGGGTGTCATCACCCTGGACGAGGGCACCGAGATGGTCATGCCCGGTGACACCGTGCACATGTCGGTCGAGCTGATCCAGCCGATCGCCATGGAGGAGGGCCTCCGCTTCGCCATCCGTGAGGGTGGTCGTACGGTCGGCGCCGGTACGGTCGAGAAGATCAACAAGTAACTCCGGTCACCTGTTGCAGCGGGGTCGGGCCTTCGGGCCCGGCCCCGCTGTCGTCGTTCCGTCACGGAGCAGCCGCCGTGCCCCGGGCGACCAGCCACCGGACGGGAGGCACGGCTCACCACGTGAGCGGTGCCTCCCGTCCGTCGTGTAGCCGATCCGCAACGTGTCCCCACAAGGTGGGACGACGTGTACCCCACTCGGGGTGCTGTTGCGGTTTGCCGCACTCGATACCGTCGAGTCGCGGGGCCGAACCGGCCCCGTGTGGTGACCCGAACACCCGCCTTCTCCGGCGCAGGAACCTGCCTGCCCGTCGCTGTCGCGCGCTGCTTTCGTGGTGCCGGACGCCGACCCGAAGGCACCCTCGATGCGCGCCACCCTGCTCGCCGCCCGTCCCCGCGCACTCGCGATGCTCGTCGTGACGGCCCTCCTCGCGGGGCTGCTCGCCGTCGTCGCGATCGCGCAGCCCGCGGCCGCGGACTCGTCATCAGCGTGTCGGCGAAGGCTCCGACGTCGGTCCTGAGCGGCGCTCCCGCGACCGTGACGCTCACGGCGAAGAACAGCACGTCGACGTCGGGCGGGACGGCGCTCTACGACCTCGGGTACTCCTACACGATGCCTCCGGGGGTCTCCTACGTCGCCGGCTCCGCGACCGCGGACGGCCAGACGCTGCCCGATCCGGTGCAGTCGTCGCTCGCGAACAACGCCGGGACGTTGCTCGTGTTCTCGAACGTGTCGGACCTGGTCGCGGGTGACCAGAAGTCGATCGCGTTCCGGGTGATGCCGTCGACCTCGACGCTCCCGGTCGGCACGTCCTTCACGGGCACAGCACAGGTGGCCGGGAGTGGCGACGCGCGCATGGTCCCGACGTTCGACGGCACGGGGAAGCCGGCGACCAACACCACGAACTCCGCCGCGGCGACGTCGAACGCGACCGCAGTCTCCGCGATCACGGTGTCGAAGGCCGAGGCGAGCCCCGAACACGAGCGGGTCCGTGGTGTCCACACGCACCCGACCGTCTACACGCTCACCGTGCAGAACACCGCGACGGCACCGAGCAACACCGTGACCGTCACCGACTACCTGCCGGCCGGACTCGAGTTCCTGCAGTGCGGCGGCGTCGACAACACCACGACCGGACCGGAGTACCCGGGTGCCCCGGACCTGAAGGCTGCGACGTCCGCGAACGCGACCGGCCCTGGTCAGCGTCGACGACGGCGGTGCGGCGACGTGCACGGACGGTCGAACGGTCGCCTGCACGCTGACCGAGGCGCTGCCGGTCGACTCGGCAGTCGCGTTCCAGATCACGGTGCGGGTCGCGGACGACGCACCGGACCGGATCACGAACACCGCGAGCGTCTCGACCCCCACGCTGCAGTCCGAGTCCTCCGCACAGACCCTCCGACCGGGTGACCCGACGCGGGTGAGCGACCCGGCGGCCGTCAGCGGCCAGCCGCGTGGCGACCTGGCCTTCACGGGAGCGGCCGGACTCGGGCTCGGGGCGCTGATCGCGCTGCTTGCGCTGGCAGCGGGCGCATTCCTGCTGGTCCTGCGGCGTCGCCGACGCGCGTAGCCGGCACCGGGACGGACGGG
>NZ_BACW01000296.1:0-1692 GCF_000333315.1 Curtobacterium sp. B8 | reverse complement strand
CGTTGACGCCTCCACGAGCGCGAAGGCCGCCCGGGCCGGCTTCGCGGTCGCTCGCGCCTGGCGCGGCGCCCCGCGTCCAGCGCTCGCGGACGACCTCCTGCCGGAGCGGGCCCTCGCCGGCGACCCGCTCGCCCGGTCGGCCCTCGTCCAGCGCATCTACGTGCCGCTGAAGGACCAGTCGACCGAGCTCCTGCAGACGCTGTGGTGCTACCTCGACACCGGGCGGTCGCTCGAGGCGACGGCACGCGAGCTCTTCGTGCACCCGAACACCGTCCGCTACCGGCTGCGGCGCGTGGCCGACATCATCGGGTGGGACGCCACGCACGCCCGGGACGCCCTCATCGTGCAGTCGGCGCTCATCCTCGGCGCGATGTCGGAGTCCGCATCCGGGCGACGGCGCCTGCCGCACCGTCGGTGACCCGAGCAACGCCCGGTCGCGCATCGTTCGCATCCCAGGGTGTATGAATTCGCACAATGTCGCGCGCGGTTTCGTGTGGGAAGCCCACACGGACCGCGCGCGCCCGGCCCGGCAGGATTGTCCGGTGATCGTCGTCGTCGCGCCCGGACAGGGCTCCCAGACCCCCGGCTTCCTCGCCCCCTGGCTCGAGGACTCCGCCGTCCGTGACCGTGTCGGAGCCTGGTCGGACGCCATCGGCGTCGACCTGGTCGCGCACGGCACCGTGTCGGACGCCGAGACGATCAAGGACACCGCGCTCGCGCAGCCGCTCATCGTCGCCGCGGGCCTGATCACCGCGGACGCCCTGCTCGCCGACGGCCGTCGTGGCCTGGTCGGGGGCGTGGCCGGCCACTCGGTGGGCGAGTTCACGGCGGCGGCCGTCGCCGGCGTCCTCGAGCCGACCGATGCCCTCACGCTGGTCGCAGAGCGCGGCCGGGCGATGGCCGACGCGGCAGCGCTCGAACCGACCTCGATGGCGGCCGTCCTCGGCGGCGACGCCGACGAGGTCGCTGCGGCACTCGAGTCGCGCGGGCTCGTCCCGGCGAACCACAACGGCGGCGGTCAGACCGTCGTCGCGGGCGCCGCGGACGCGATCACCGACCTCGCCGCGAACCCGCCGGCGAAGGCGCGCGTCGTGCCGCTCGCGGTGGCCGGCGCCTTCCACACCCGGTACATGGCCCCGGCGGTCGAGCGCGTCGCTCCCGTCGCGGCGGCCGCCACGGTGCAGGACCCCACGCTCCCGATCTGGACGAACGCCGACGGCTCCCGTGTCGACGACGGCCGACGCTTCGTCGACCTCATGGTCCAGCAGATCGCGAACCCCGTGCACTGGGACGCCGTGATGGAGTCGTTCTCCACCGCGGGCGTCACGGGCATCATCGAACTGGCTCCGGCCGGTGCCCTCGTCGGCCTCGCCAAGCGCGGCCTCCGCGGCACGCCGACCGTGGCCATCAAGACCCCCGACGACCTGCCGGCAGCCATCGAGCTCCTGCAGGCCGCGACGACGGAAGCAGAGGCGACCGCGTGACGGACGCGACCAGCACCAACCCGACCGACAGCACCACCGACGCCAGCGTGACGGACGCGACCCGCGCCTCCCGGCCGCTGCTCCAGCAGCGTCGCGGCCACGAGTTCACGCGCATCCTCGCGTTCGGCGCGGCCCGCGGCGAGAACGTCGTCCCGAACGACGACCTGGTCGGCCCGATCGACTCGTCCGACGAGTGGATCCGGCAGCG
>NZ_BACW01000297.1:0-5049 GCF_000333315.1 Curtobacterium sp. B8 | reverse complement strand
CCCGGTGGTGGCGGTCGGCGGCGGGTTCGACCTCGCCACGAACGCGGTGGTCGCGACCGACGGGCCGGACGTCACGGGCTTCGGGGTCTTCGACGCCCGGGCCGTCCGCGGCGCCGAGCGTCGGGTGAACTACTTCGTGCTCGAGACGCAATACCCGCTCCTCGGCGGCGTGCCGACGCGCATCGCCGGCTTCGAGGACCACGCCACCCGCATCGAACTCGCAGACGGCGTGACGCCGTTCGCCGACGTGGTCTCCGGCGGCGGCAACCAGGCGGGCAGCCCGGTCGAGGGGGCGATCGTCGGCACCTCGTTCGGCACGCACACGCAGGGTCCGATCCTGCCGCTCAACCCGCAGCTCACCGACGGCGTCCTCGCCGCCGCGTCGGCCCGACTCGGGCGCGCCTACGCGCCGGACCCGGACCGCACGGCCTCGATCGACCGGTACGCGCGCGAAGCGCGCGCGACCATCGACCGCTACGTCGACAAGGCGTTCAAGCGGATCGCCTGAAGCGCCCGAACCACGAACGGGAGGCGCGGTGCTCTTTTGTTCCGCGCCTCCCGTCCGTTGCGCTGGGCGCTGCTTCGACTCGTAGAGTCGGCTGCTCTCGTCGTGCCGCTCGATGGCCGTCGCCGCGAGCTTGTCCTTAAACTCGGTTCCCGTGGGGGGCTCAGAACAGGATCTCGCCGCTGGCCATGCTGCCGCGGATGTAGGCCTTCCGCTCCGCAGCTGTCGTTAGCGGTCACCAACGGGGAGCCGGTTCGCTGCCGAATTCCTCGATGGAGAGGTCTTGCACGGTCTGGGTCATTGCTGTGCTCCTCACGGATCGCAGGTCGGGTGCCGGTGTTGCCACCCAACGGGTGCCGGTTGGTGACCATTTCAACACGTGCCGCCTGGATGTACGGCATCATCGGGGCACGTTTCGCTCAGCGCGGACCCGCTGGCCCCAGACCGAGTGTCAGGGCCGGGGGTGTCGGTCCGCATCAGTACGATCGGAGGGTGTCTGACTACTCCGCGCGCCACCTCTCCGTCCTCGAAGGGCTCGAGGCGGTTCGCAAGCGTCCGGGCATGTACATCGGGTCGACGGACTCCCGGGGGCTCATGCACTGCCTGTGGGAGATCATCGACAACTCCGTGGACGAAGCCCTCGCCGGGCACGGTGACGAGATCGGGGTGGTGCTGCACCCGGACGGTTCCGTCGAGGTCCGTGACACCGCGCGCGGCATCCCGGTCGACGTCGAACCGAAGACGGGGCTGACCGGGGTCGAGGTCGTCTTCACCAAGCTGCACGCCGGCGGCAAGTTCGGGTCCGGGTCGTACGCGGCCTCGGGCGGCCTGCACGGGGTCGGCGCGTCGGTCGTCAACGCCCTGTCCGAGCGCCTCGACGTCGAGGTCGACCGCGGCGGCAAGACCTACGCGATGTCGTTCCACCGCGGCGAGCCGGGCACGTTCGCCGGGGACGGGCCGGACGCACCGTTCACCCCCTTCACCTCGGGCAGTGAACTCCGGGTCGTCGGCAAGGTCAAGAAGGGTGTGACCGGTTCACGCATCCGCTACTGGGCCGACCGGCAGATCTTCACGCCGGACGCCCGCTTCAGCACGCAGGACCTCGTGAACCGGGCTCGCCAGACCGCGTTCCTGGTTCCCGGACTCGGCATCACGATCACCGACGCGCGCCCGTCGTCGATCGAGGCCGCGGCGTCGCGGGCGGCCGCCACGGGTGCGCCGCTCGAGGACGGTCCGGTCATCGAGCGCTTCCGTTACGAGGGCGGCATCGGCGAGTTCGTCGAGCACCTCGCCGTCGACGCAGGCGTGACCGACGTGTGGCGGATCCAGGGCACGGGCACCTTCACCGAGACCGTCCCGATGCTCGACGACCAGGGGCACATGGTGTCGACGGCGGTCGAGCGTCAGTGCGAGGTCGACCTCGCACTCCGGTGGGGCAGCGGTTACGAGACGGTGTTCCGCAGCTTCGTGAACATCATCGCCACGCCGAAGGGCGGCACCCACCAGGCCGGCTTCGAGTCAGGCGTCGTGAAGGCCGTGCGTGCCCAGGTCGAAGCGAACGCGCGCAAGCTCAAGGTCGGGCAGGACAAGCTCGAGAAGGACGACGTCCTCGCGGGCCTCACCGCGGTCCTGACCGTCCGGCTGCCCGAGCCGCAGTTCGAGGGCCAGACGAAGGAGGTCCTCGGCACGCCGGCGGTCCGGAAGATCGTCGACCAGGTGGTGTCGAAGCGGCTCACCGAGATCCTGACGTCCACACAGCGCACTGAGAAGGCGCAGGCCGCGACGCTGCTCGAGAAGGTCGTCGCCGAGATGAAGACGCGCATCTCCGCGCGGGCGCACAAGGAGACGCAGCGGCGGAAGAACGCGCTCGAGAACTCCTCCCTGCCGACGAAGCTCGCCGACTGCCGGAAACAGGACGCCGAGGGCACCGAGCTCTTCATCGTCGAGGGTGACTCGGCGCTCGGCACCGCGAAGCTCGCGCGCAACAGCGAGTACCAGGCGCTCCTGCCGATCCGGGGCAAGATCCTCAACGTCCAGAAGGCCTCGGTCTCGGACATGCTCTCGAACGCGGAGTGCGCGTCGATCATCCAGGTCATCGGGGCCGGTTCGGGTCGCTCGTTCGAGATCGACCAGGCTCGCTACGGCAAGATCATCATCATGTCCGACGCCGACGTGGACGGGGCGCACATCCGGACGCTGCTGCTGACGCTGTTCTTCCGGTACATGCGGCCGATGATCGAGCAGGGCCGGGTGTTCGCCGCGGTCCCGCCGCTCCACCGGGTCGTCGTGGTGAACCGGGGGAAGGCCAACGACACGCTCTACACGTACTCCGAGGCTGAGCTGCAGGCGGTGCTGAAGAAGCTCGAGAAGCAGGGCAAGAAGTACCAGGAGCCCATCCAGCGCTACAAGGGCCTGGGGGAGATGGACGCGGACCAGCTCGCCGAGACGACGATGGACCGGACGCACCGCACGCTCCGACGGGTGAACGTACCCGACGCCGAGAACGCGGCGAAGGTGTTCGAGCTGCTGATGGGGAACGACGTCGCGCCGCGCAAGGAGTTCATCCTCGCCGGCGAGGGGCTCGACCGCGACCGGATCGACGCGTAGCGCGGGGGCGCCGCTGCGGGCACGGCGTCGGTCGCTGACGTCGAGTCTCGGGCCGCGGGCCGCGAGTCTCGCGGTGGGCGACCGTTCTCGTGCCGTCGGGCCCGCGATCGGTCGCTGACCCCGAGTCTCGGGGCGCCGGACAGTTCCGCGTGCCGAGCGGGGCGGGGGTGTCCGCGGGGTCGAGTCTCGGGGCGCCGGCCGCGCGTCTCGGGGCGCGGGCCGCGAGTCTCGCGGTGGGCGACCGTTCTCGTGCCGTCGGGGCCCGCGATCGGTCGCTGACGCCGAGTCTCGGCTCGGCGGACCGTTCCGCGTGCTGAGCGGGGCGCGGCTGCGGGCCCGGCGTCGGTCGCCGACGCCGAGTCTCGGGGCGCGGGCCGCGAGTCTCGCGGTGGGCGACCGTTCTCGTGCCGTCGGGCCCGCGATCGGTCGCTGACGCCGAGTCTCGGGGTGCCGGCCGCGCCCGCGCGGCCCGCCCTACGCCTCGCCCGCGGTCCCGTCGAGCGCCGCCGCACTCCCGCCGATCGAGTCGATCACGGCGTCGAGCGGGCTGCCCGACCCGTCGCGCTTCGACAACCAGTCGGGCAGGGTCCGGGCAGCGCCGTCGGTCCCCACCGCGTGCGGCGGCGCGATGCCCGCCCACGCCACGGTCAGCCCGTCCTCGCCCTTCAGGAACGCGTGCGCCCGGACACCCTGCGTCGCCCGCCCCTTCGCCGGGAACTCCGACAACGCCGACACCTTCGCGCGGCCGTTGTCGGTGCCGGGCAGCGCCGAGGACGACGTCGACACGGTGGCGACCACGGCGTCGTCCGAGCGCGGCACCGAGCCGAACCAGATCACCGAGGCGCCGGCTCCGAGCGAGACGCCCGCGACCCCGCCGGCCGGGAGGCCCTGGGGGCGGACGCCGGATGCCGGGAACCGCAGCAGCTGGGCGTTCGACGTGATGAAGACGAGGTCGTCGTCCTCCGGCGCCTGGGTCGCGCCGACGACGGAGTCGCCCGGCTTCAGGCCGATCGCGAGCACCTCGGGCTTGTCCGGCCACGCACCGGCGACGACCCGCTTCACGATGCCCTGCGCGGTCCCGATCGCAACGGAGTCGTCCGAACCCATGGAGATGAGTGCGACCACGGCCTCGGTCCGGGGCACGCCGAGGTACTCGGACACGCGGACCCCGGCGTCGAGCCGGACGGACGCCGGGGGCACCGCGGGGACGTCCACGGGGGAGAACCGCACCACGCGGCCGGTCGACGTGAGCGCACCGAGCTCCCCGCGGACGGTGGAGACGACCGAGGACCGGACGGCGTCGTGCTTCGACCGCTTCGGCACCCGCACGATCCCCAGGTCGGACGAGGGGATGTCGACGCGCACGAGCCGCCCGGTGGTCGACAGGATCACGCGACACGGGGAGTCGGCGATCTGCAGCGACTCCGGGTCGACCGCGGCCTTGCGCCCACCCTTGACCGGGGCGTCGGCCTCGGTGAGGAGGGTCCGGCGCGGGGTCGCGAACCGGTCGGACACCTCGGTGAGCTCGAGGGACACCTGGGCACGGAGACGCTCGTCGGACGCCAGCAGTTCCTCGAGCGCGGCGATGTCGGTGAGGAGCTGGTCGCGCTCGCCCTCGAGCTCGAGGCGGGAGAACTTCGTCAGGCGCCGCAACCGCAGCTCGAGGATGTACTCCGCCTGGACCTCGGACAGGTCGAACACGGTCTGGAGTCGGGAGCGCGCGGCTTCGGAGTCGTCCGAGGAGCGGATGACCTCGATGACCTCGTCGATGTCGAGGATCGCGACGAGGAGGCCCTCGACGAGGTGCAGGCGCTCCTGCTTGCGCGCGAGCCGGTACTGCGACCGTCGGGTCACCACGGACAGCCGGTGCCGCACGTAGACGTCGAGCAGGTCACGGAGTCCGAGCGTCCGCGGCGACCCGTCGACGAGGGCGACGT
>NZ_BACW01000298.1:0-5817 GCF_000333315.1 Curtobacterium sp. B8 | reverse complement strand
CGATGACGACCCCGCCGCCGACCCCGACGAGCCCGGACAGCACGCCCGACAGCAGCCCGAGCAGCTTCGAGGTCGAGACCAGGCCGAAGCCGATGCGGATGCCGTCACGGGTCTCGGCGATCGTGTACTGCAGCGAGCGGGAGAACTTCCGGACGTAGTAGCCGCCGGCCCCGATCACCGCCGGGAACAGCGCGAGGAGGATGCCGTACTCGCCGGTCACCGAGATGCTCACGACCATGGCGACGACGAGGAGCACGAGGAACACCGTCGTGGTCGAGAGCAGCATCGACGCGATCAGGCGACCTGGGTGCACCTTGACGATCCGGGTGGCGCGCACGGCATCGGGGTCGAGCTCGGGCGAGAAGACCTCCTCGAGCCGGTCCTGCAGCACACCGTACGAGGCGCGCTCCGGACCCTGCTGGTCGTCCTCCTTCGCACCGGAGGCGAGCACCAGGATCCGCCGCCGGAGGTCCTCGGCGGGCTTCGACCCGAGGTAGGCGAGCTGCACGTTGGCGTCGTTGCCGGCCTGGGCGATCTCGAGCTTCGCGGTGCCGAGGAGCCGGGGCACGATCGGCCGGGAGATGTTGATGCCCTGGATGCGGTCGAGGCGGGCCTTGCGGTGGTTGCGGAAGAGCACGCCCGAACGGACCTCGACGATCTCGCCCGTGACGCGGAACTCGTGCATGCGCCAGGACAGGTAGAAGAGCCCGATGAGCACCACGAGCAGCACCACGATGCCGAGCAGCACCCAGCCCACCGCGCCGTGCTCGTACACGTAGCGCACCGGATCGCCGTCGTCCTGCGGGCCGCCCCCGGGGATGAAGAACTCGACGAGCTGGTCGCGCAGGCTGTTGAGCACGTACCCGAGCACGACGATGAGGAAGATGCCACCGCGCAGCAGCGGGGTCAGCGGGTGCAGGCGGTGCCACTCGCCGTCGGTGAGGGGCGCGGCGGCGGCGGCGTTGCCCACCTGACCCGGCGGGGTCGGCAGCGCAGGGCCGGAGCGGAAGGTCACGACACCACCTCAGAGCCCGGCGCGGCGGGACTCGGCGAGCTCCACCAGCCGGTCTCGCAGCTCGTCGGCGTCCGCCGCGGGGATGCCTGGGATGCGGACGTTCGTCGCGGCGGCCGCGGTCACGAACTTGAGCTCGCTCATGCCGAGCGCGCGGTCGAGCGGACCGCGGGCGACGTCCACGAGCTGCATGCGGCCGTAGGGCACGGCCGTGAAGCGCTGCCACATGAGGCCGCGCCGGAACACGAGGTCGTCGTCGCGCAGCGCGTACCCGATCGACCGGACCCGGCGCGGGGTCAGGACGACCGTGACCAGGGCTGCGACGCCGATCACGATCGCGACCGAGGTCCAGACGACCCCGGCAGGTCGGCCGAAGCCGCCGTTCACGACACCGAGCAGCACGCAGCCGGCGGTGACGACGACGCCGATCAGCACCGTGGTGACGAGCTCCGTCCACACGAGCTTGGGCGACACCCGCGTCCAAGTGGTCCCGGTCAGGCCGAGGCCCGGCTCGTCGAGTCGTTCTCTCGGCATCGCGGGCTCCGCTCCCTCAGTTGGTGGCCGTCGAGCCGCCGCCGTGGTCGTCGCGGTCGTCGTCGCCCGGAGGAGCGATGCACATGCGTTCGGCGACCAGTGCGCAGACCGTCAGGACGACGGCACCGCCGAACGCCACGGCGTTCGGCAGGGTCGAGCCTAGCGAAGGCGTCACGCTCCGGGTCAGGAGGTACACCAGCAGGCCCGCACCGAAGCCGCCGAAGAGCGCGCCGCCGATGCTCGAGGCCTTCGCGAGCACGACCACGCGCGTGGCGTACAGCGGGTCGACCGGGCGCTGCCGCAGCACGCCCTCCTTCGCGTGGCGGCGGACCGGACGCGCCATGAGCACGACGGCGATGCCGATGAACGCGAGGGTCAGGCCGAGGGCGACGGACAGCAGGAGCGTGGGTGCCCCGCGGGAGGCCAGGACGGCGTCGACCGCGAAGCCCGCGACGGCGGCGACGGCCGCCACGCTCACGAGGACGGAGGCGCGGGTCGGTCTCACGGTCGCGTCTCCGGCCGGGAGGCGCGGGTCGGGTCGACCGTGCGGGTCGCGTCGTCCGGCCCGGTCGCGTCGTTCGCGCGGGTCGCGTCGTCCGGCCCGGTCGCGTCGTTCGCGCGGGTCGCGTCGGCCGGCCCGGTCACGTCGTCGGTCCTGCTCGTGTCGTCCGGCCCGGTCACCTCGTCGAAGAGCCGGGGCTCGTCGACGCGCTCGGTGTCGTCGCCGAGCGCGGCGAGCAGCTCGGCCACGGGTCCGGCACCCGGCAGGACGGCCTCCGGGTCCGCGTCCGCCCACGGTGCGAGCACGAACGCCCGCTCGGCCGCGCGCGGGTGCGGCACCGTGAGGGTGTCCGTGTCGAGCACGAGGTCGTCGATCGCGACCACGTCGAGGTCGAGCGTCCGGTCGCCCCACCGGACCTCGCGGGTACGGCCGTGCTCGTCCTCGATGCCGTGGAGGGCGTCGAGGAGGGCCTGCGGCTCCAGGTCGGTGTCGACCACCACCACGGCGTTGCGGTACCGCGGCTTCGACTCGTCCCGGCCCGCGAGCGTCACCGCGACGGACTCGACCTCACGGCTGGCGGCCACGGGCCGGACGCCGGGCAGCGCGGCGATCGCCGACGCGGCTGCGCGGAGGGTGCTCCCCCGGTCGCCGAGGTTGGCGCCGAGCGCGATGACGGCGCGGCTCACTCTTCTTCCTCGGTGCGGTCGTCGGGCAGTACACCGCCCCGGGTCCGCCGGATCGTGATGGACACGTCCGTGAACGGCACCGTGATCGGCGCCTGCGGCTTGTGCACCGTGACCTCGACCGCGCGGGCCGCTCGGTGCGTGAGCACGGCTGCGGCGATGCGCTCGGCGAGCGTCTCGATGAGGTCGACGGGGTCGCGTTCGATCTCGGCGACCACCTGCTCCGCGACCACGCCGTAGTGAACGGTGTCGGCGAGGTCGTCCGAACCGGACGAGACCCGGGCGTCGACCTCGACGGCGACGTCGACGACGAAGTCCTGCCCGTCGGCGCGCTCGTGGTCGAACACGCCGTGGTTCCCCCGGGCGCGGACCCCGGTCAGTCGGATGGTGTCGTTCACGATCGTGCTGCCCTCCAGGCGTCCCAGACGTCGAGCACCGCACGCGTCGGTGCGGGGTCGTGCACGCGCACCCCCCACGCGCCGCGTTCGGCGGCGAGCAGGCTGATGGCGGCGGTGGCGAGGTCGCGGTCGCGCGGCGGGGCCCCGGCAGCGCTGCCGACCCCGTCGAGGAACCGCTTGCGGGAGGCGGCGACGAGCACCGGCAACCCGATCGAGGCGAAGCGTTCGTAGCCCGCCAGGATCTCCCAGTTCTGCACTCCCTGCTTGGCGAACCCGAGGCCGGGGTCGATGACCACCTGCTCCTCACGCACGCCCAGGATGATGAGTTCGGCGACGCGGTGCTCGACCTCGCGGCGGACCTCGTCCACCGCGTGCGCGTACTCCGCGTTCCGGTACATCCGGTCGCTGTGGCCGCGCCAGTGCATCACGACGAAGCCGGCACCGGTGTCGCGCACGACCCGCGCCATGTCGTCGTCGGCCAGCCCGCCGGACACGTCGTTGACGATCGCGGCTCCGGCCTCCACGGCCCGCTCGGCGGTCGAGGCGTTCATCGTGTCGACGCTCACGGTGATGCCCTCGGACACCAGTTGGCGCACGACGGGGAGCACGCGGTCCTGCTCGACCTCGACCGGGACGCGCTCGGCACCCGGGCGGGTGGACTCGCCCCCGATGTCGACGAGGTCGGCGCCGGCGGTGACGAGGTCCCGCGCGTGCTGGAGCGCGGCATCGTACGCCTGGTGCAGGCCGCCGTCGCTGAACGAGTCCGGGGTGACGTTGAGGATGCCCATCACCCGCGTGCCGTCGGTCGGCGTCTGGGTGCGCTCGCGGTCGCGCCGGCGGCCGGTCACGATCTCCGGCACCGGGGCAGGTGCACGGAGGTCGATCGCGACCGTCGGCGGTTCCGCCGCGGCGGCGCGCGCCCGGTGTTCCTCGGCGCGCGCACGGTCCGCTTCGGCGAGGCGACGCGAGCGTCTCGTCGGCAGGTCGGTCATGCCGGCCTACGCGGGGGCGATACCGGGGTTGCCGAACGGACGACGACGGGGCTTCGTCGACGACTCGGTGTCACTCGGCTCGGCCGCGGTCGAAGCCGCCCGGCCCGGGAACTCGATCGCCGGCAGGTTCGACACCGGCCGCTTGTCGCTCGACAGCCACTGCGGGCGCTCGGGCAGCTTGCGGACGTCCTTGAAGATCTCGACGAGCTCCGGCGCGTCGAGCGTCTCCTTCTCGAGGAGCTCGCCGGCGAGGCGGTCGAGGATGTCGCGGTTGTCGTTGAGCACCTGGTAGGCCTCGTCGTGAGCGGCCTCGAGCAGCGCACGGGTCTCGGCGTCGACCGTCTCGGCGATGTTCTCCGAGTAGTCGCGACCGCTGCTGCCGCCCATCTCGCGGCCGACGAACGGCTCGCTCGAACCGGACCCGAGCTTGACGGAACCCACCGCACGGCTCATGCCGTACTCGGTCACCATCTTGCGCGCGGTCGACGTGGCCTTCTCGATGTCGTTCGACGCACCCGTGGTCGGGTCGTGGAAGACGATCTCCTCGGCGACGCGGCCACCCATGGCGTAGGTGAGCTGGTCGAGCAGTTCGTTGCGCGTGACGGAGTACTTGTCCTCGAGCGGGAGGACCATCGTGTAGCCGAGGGCCCGGCCGCGCGGCAGGATCGTGATCTTCGTGACCGGGTCGGTGTGGCGCATCGCCGCGGCTGCCAGGGCGTGACCACCCTCGTGGTACGCCGTGATCAGTTTCTCCTGGTCGGACATGATGCGCGTCCGGCGCTGCGGACCGGCCATGACGCGGTCGACGGCCTCGTCCAGGGCCCGGTTGTCGATGAGCTGCGCGTTCGAGCGGGCCGTCAGCAGCGCGGCCTCGTTCAGCACGTTCGCGAGGTCGGCGCCGGTGAAGCCGGGCGTCTTGCGGGCGAGCAGACCGAGGTCGACGCTCGCGGCGAGCGGCTTGCCCTTCGCGTGCACCTCGAGGATCTGCTTGCGGCCGTCGAGCGACGGGGCGTCGACGCCGATCTGGCGGTCGAAACGGCCCGGGCGCAGGAGCGCGGGGTCGAGCACGTCGGGACGGTTCGTCGCGGCGATGAGGATGACGTTCGTCTTGCCGTCGAAGCCGTCCATCTCGACGAGGAGCTGGTTCAGCGTCTGCTCGCGCTCGTCGTTGCCGCCGCCGATGCCGGCGCCGCGGTGACGACCCACGGCGTCGATCTCGTCGATGAAGACGATCGCCGGGGCGTTCTGCTTCGCCTGGTCGAAGAGGTCACGG
Organism: Curtobacterium sp. B8; assembly: GCF_000333315.1. Classification (NCBI taxonomy): domain Bacteria; kingdom Bacillati; phylum Actinomycetota; class Actinomycetes; order Micrococcales; family Microbacteriaceae; genus Curtobacterium; species Curtobacterium sp. B8. The sequence goes on along the minus strand of NZ_BACW01000298.1, from coordinate 423 downwards.
ACACGGCTCGCACCGACACCGACGAACATCTCGACGAAGTCCGAACCGGAGATCGAGTAGAACGGCACGCCGGCCTCGCCCGCGACGGCACGCGCGAGCAGCGTCTTGCCGGTGCCGGGAGGGCCGTAGAGCAGCACGCCCTTCGGGATCTTCGCGCCGACGGCCTGGAACTTGGCCGGCTCCTGCAGGAACTCCTTGATCTCGTGGAGCTCCTCGATCGCCTCGTCCGAGCCGGCGACGTCCGCGAAGGAGACCTGCGGGTTCTCCTTGTTGTTCATCTTCGCGCGGGACTTGCCGAACTGCATGACCTTCGAGCCGCCGCCCTGCGCGTTCGCGAGGAGGAACAGAACAGGGCGCCGATGATGAGGAACGGCAGGAGGACGCTGAGCAGCGACAGGAACCAGTTCCCCTGCTGCACGCGGT
>NZ_BACW01000299.1:0-3838 GCF_000333315.1 Curtobacterium sp. B8 | reverse complement strand
CAACAGGACCGCGAGGAACGGCAGCCGGACCGGGAGCTCCGGGAGCTCCGGGAGCGGAGACCGCACCGCGAGCGGCCCCCGCTCCTCGCGGTCACTTGACCAGTGGGAACAGGATCGTCTCGCGGATGCCCAAGCCCGTGATGGCCATGAGCAGGCGGTCGATGCCCATGCCCATGCCACCCGACGGCGGCATCGCGTGCTCGAGCGCGCGGAGGAACTCCTCGTCGACCCGCATCGCCTCGGGGTCGCCGCCCGCCGCGAGCTTCGCCTGCTCGACGAACCGTTCGCGCTGCACGACCGGGTCGACCAGCTCGGAGTACGCGGTGGCGAGCTCGAAGCCGCGCACGTAGAGGTCCCACTTCTCGACGATGCCCGGACGCGTCCGGTGCTCCCGGGTCAGCGGCGAGGTGTCGACCGGGAAGTTCATGACGAACGTCGGGCGGTCGAGCGAGTCGATGACGAAGTGCTCCCAGAGCTCCTCGACGTACTTGCCGTGCGTGGCGTGGGCGACCTCGACACCCTCGGCGTCGGCGAGCGCCTGCAGCTCGGACAGCGGCGTCTCCGGGGTGATCTCGCGGCCGGCCGCCTCGGACAGCGAACCGTACATGTCGATGCGCGGCCACTCGCCGTCGAGGTCGTACGTGGTGCCGTCGGCCCAGGTGACCTCGAGCGACCCGCCCGTCACGGCGCGGGCGGCGTTCTGCACGAGCTCCTGCGTGAGGTCGGCCATCTGCTCGTAGTCGCCGTACGCCTGGTAGGCCTCGAGCATCGCGAACTCGGGCGAGTGCGTGGAGTCGGCACCCTCGTTGCGGAAGTTGCGGTTCACCTCGAACACGCGGTCGATCCCGCCGACGACGGCCCGCTTGAGGAAGAGCTCGGGCGCGATGCGGAGGAACAGCTCGGTGTCGAAGGCGTTCGAGTGCGTGACGAACGGCCGCGCCGAGGCCCCGCCGTGCTGGGTCTGCAGCATCGGCGTCTCGACCTCGAGGTACTCGTGGGACGCGAACGTCTGCCGGAGTGAGGCCATCACGGCCGCACGGGCGCGGACGGTCTTGCGGGCGTCCTCGCGCACGATGAGGTCGAGGTAGCGCTGGCGGACCCGCGTCTCCTCGTTCAGCTCGTTGTGCAGGTTCGGCAGCGGGAGGATCGCCTTCGCCGCGATCTGCCAGTCGTCGACCATGATCGACAGCTCGCCGCGACGGGAGGAGATGACCCGGCCGTGCACGAAGACGTGGTCGCCGAGGTCGACGAACTCCTTCCAGCGCGCGAGCGAGTCCTCGCCCACCTCGGCGAGGGAGACCATCGCCTGGATTCGCGATCCGTCGCCGGACTGCAGCGACGCGAAGCAGAGCTTGCCGGTGTTGCGCGAGAACACGATCCGCCCAGCGAGGCCCACGACGTCCTGGGTCTCCTCGCCGGTCTCGAGCGACGCGTACTGCGCACGGACCTCGGGGATCGTCGTCGTGATCGGGAGCGCCGCGGGGTAGGCCTCGACCCCGGCGTCGAGCAGCTTCGCGCGCTTGTCGAGCCGGACCTGCCGCTGCTCGCTGGTCTCGGCGGCCTCGAGGTCGGCGGCGAGGTCTGCGGACGTGGCGTCGGCGGCGGTTGCTTCGCTCATGAAGGGTGCGGCTCCGGTGGGGTCGTGGGGGATGCGGAAATGCTACCCGGCGCCGGCGTCCCGACGGGAACCGTGCCCGTCGCAGCCGCGCCCGGCGCCGGCGTCCCGACGGGGACCGCTCCCGTCACAGCCGCGCCCCCTGCCGGCGTCCCGACGGGGACCGCTCCCGTCACAGCCGCGCCTGACCGTCCGCGGCGGCGAGGGCGTTGTCGACGGCGCTCCGCACGAGGGCGCCGAGGACCCGGCCGGGGTGCTCGACCCCGATGCCGTCGAGGGTCCCGGCGGACTGCTCGACGATCGCGGTGGAGAAGCTCGCGGCGGCCCGGACGGCGTCGGCGTAGGCGGGCCGGTCCCGCTCGCTGACGACGAACGGCTCCGCGCCCATCTCGACCACGAGCGCCTGCGCGATCGGCAGCACCGGCCCGGGCGCGGTGACGGCGCAGTACGCGTCCCGCAGCCGAGTGAGGTCGACGCTGGTGCCCGTGAAGACCATCGCGGGGTGGATCGCGAGCGGGATCGCGCCGGCCGCCAGCGCGGGTCGGAGGATCTCGGTGCCGTGGTCGGGGCTCGTGTGCACGACGAGCTGCCCGGGCTGCCAGATGCCCGCGTCCGCGAGGCCCTGCACGAGTTCGGCGAGCTGGTCGTCGGGCACCGCGAGCAGCACGAGCTCGCTCCGCTCGACGAGGTCCGGCGTCGCGAGGACCGGCACGCCCGGCAACATCGCCTCGGCACGGTCGCGGCCCGCGTCCGACACCGCGGTCACGCCGACGACCGCGTGCTCCGCGTTCGCGAGCGCGGCCCCGAGCACCGGGCCGACCCGTCCGGCGCCGACGATCCCGACGCCGAGCCGTCCTGCCCTCACCGGACCGCTCCGGGGTCCGGTGCGTGGTCCCAGCCGGGAGGCCCGTCCTGCGCCCGCCAGGCGGGCGCACCGGGGCCGGTGGCCGGGGCGGCGCCGGGGGCGACCCCGTCGACGCCCGCCGCGGCCGTGGCGGACGCGAGCCGCGCCTCCCGTTCGCGCCACCGGTGGGAGGTGTCGACGGCGGCCGCCTCGACCGCGCGCCGAGCGGTCTCCGACCACATCTGCTGCGCGTCGCGCGCGTCCAGCGCGCCGATGTGCGCGCTGACCGGCCCCTGGACGGTGTGCACGTGGGCGGAGGCGAGCCGCAGCACCCGTTCCAGCGGCCCCTGGGAGACCTTCACGCTCTGCACCCGCGGCAGCGGCACGATGACGAGGGAGCGCCACACGGCGCCGAGCCGGAACAGCACCGCGCCCTGCACGAAGCGGTAGCCGTTGCGCCGGAACGAGAGCGGCCGGAACCAGGCGCCGCGACCGGGCGAGTGCACGAAGCCGCCGCGGTCGCCGGACGTCGTGAGGCTGTCGTCGACGACCCCCACGGCCTCGGCCGAGCCCTCGCGGAGCTGCTCCTGCGACGCCCGCGGTCCCGCGACGGCCGTGCCGACGAGCCCGGGGAGGATGATGTCGAGCACCTCGCGGACGTCCTCGGCGCGGCCCACCGGGAGCACGATCGACGACGCCTGCTGGTTCGTCGACTGGCCGTTGCCGGCGTTCGTGGCCCGGTTGATGCGGATGTCCCACCAGCCGAACGGCCGCCAGAGCAGCGGCTGGGCGACGCTCACGGCGTGGATGCGGCCCGGCGGCAGCGTCTCGTTCGAGGTCGAGACCAGGCCGAAGCCGATGCGGATGCCGTCACGGGTCTCGGCGATCGTGTACTGCAGCGAGCGGGAGAACTTCCGGACGTAGTAGCCGCCGGCCCCGATCACCGCCGGGAACAGCGCGAGGAGGATGCCGTACTCGCCGGTCACCGAGATGCTCACGACCATGGCGACGACGAGGAGCACGAGGAACACCGTCGTGGTCGAGAGCAGCATCGACGCGATCAGGCGACCTGGGTGCACCTTGACGATCCGGGTGGCGCGCACGGCATCGGGGTCGAGCTCGGGCGAGAAGACCTCCTCGAGCCGGTCCTGCAGCACACCGTACGAGGCGCGCTCCGGACCCTGCTGGTCGTCCTCCTTCGCACCGGAGGCGAGCACCAGGATCCCGCGCCGGAGGTCCTCGGCGGGGCTTCGANCCCGAGTAGGCGAGCTGCACGTTGGCGTCGTTGCCGGCCTGGGCGATCTCGAGCTTTCGCGTGCCGAGGAGCCGGGGCACGATCGGCCGGGAGATGTTGATGCCCTGGATGCGGTCGAGGCGGG
>NZ_BACW01000300.1:0-1557 GCF_000333315.1 Curtobacterium sp. B8 | reverse complement strand
CGGTCGGCGGGGCCCGGAGTGACGGCGGTCATGCCGTCAGTGCAGCACCGGCGCGTGAACCACCGGTGAACCGACCCGGCCGGGTCGGCGCGCCGAGCGACTCGATCGCTACTCGGCGGAGGCGGGGGACGGCGCGGGGCGCCCGTGTTCACGCTCGAAGCGTGCGCGTTCCTCCGCCTCGACCTTGGCGTAGGCGGCTCGTTCCGTGCGGTCCGCCCGCATGATGGCGCGCATGACGAACCAGAAGATGAGGCCGACGATGACGGTCGGCGTCAGGGCGAAGATGATCCCGGTCACGACTCCATGCGGCACGGCAGCATCCTAACGCCCCTCCCCGTGGAGCACGGTGTCCCCGGTGGGGCCGTGGTCCGTCGGACGGCGCGGGCACGCGGCTGCGTCGTCCGACGGATGCCGTCGATCAGGCAGCCGGGATGAGTCCGTTCGGGTTGAGGACGTACTTCGTCGCCGCGCCCTGGTCGAACTCCGCGTAGCCGCGCGGGGCGTCCTCGAGACCGATCGCCTTCGCGTTCACGTTCTTCGCGATGCTCGTGCGGTCGTGGAGGATCGCCATCATCAGCTGCCGGTTGTACTTCATGACCGGGCACTGCCCCGTCGTGAACGACAGCGACTTCGCCCAGCCGGTCCCGAGGCTCAGCGACAGGGCGCCCTTCTGCGCCGCCTCGTCGATGCCGCCCGGGTCCCCCGTGACGTAGAGCCCGGGGATGCCGAGGGCGCCGCCCGCCGCCGTGATGTCCATCAGGGAGTTGAGCACGGTTGCCGGGGCCTCGTGGTCCGATCCGGCGCCGTGGCCCTTCGCCTCGAAGCCGACCGCGTCGATGCCGCAGTCCACCAGGGGTTCGCCGAGGATCTGGTCGATCTGGTCCGCAGGGTCGCCCTTGGTGAGGTCGACGGTCTCACAGCCGAACGTCCGGGCCTGGGCCAGTCGGTCGGCGTTCATGTCCCCGACGATCACGACGCTCGCGCCGAGCAGGAGGGCACCGGTGGCCGCGGCGAGGCCGACCGGGCCGGCGCCGGCGACGTACACGGTGGAGCCGACCTCGACCCCGGCGGTCACTGCGCCGTGGAACCCGGTCGGGAAGATGTCGGACAGCATCGCGAGGTCGAGGATCTTCTCCAGCGCCTGGTCGCGGTCCGGGAACTTCAGCAGGTTCCAGTCGGCGTAGGGCACGAGGACGTACTCGGCCTGGCCGCCGACCCAGCCGCCCATGTCGACGTAGCCGTAGGCGCTCCCGGGCCGGTCGGGGTTGACGTTCAGGCAGATGCCGGTCTTGCGCTCCTTGCAGTTCCGGCAGCGCCCGCAGGCGATGTTGAGGCCCCACGGACGGGTCACCGCCGGCAACGCGGCCGGCCTGAACGACGGCGCCACCATGAGCCTGCTCGCGTCCGAGGACGGCGCGAAGCAGCACGGCCTGTCGACGAAGATGCGCATGGTCTCGTTCGCGTTCGCGGGCGTCGAGCCCGAGGTGATGGGCGTCGGAACGGTGTCTGCCACGGACAAGGCGCTGCGCAAGGCGGCCTGACGATCGACGACATCGG
>NZ_BACW01000301.1:0-7139 GCF_000333315.1 Curtobacterium sp. B8 | reverse complement strand
CTCCCCGGGACGTACCGGATCACCCGCGGCAGCACGTCGGTCCGGGTCGGCGCGGTCCTCGGCGACGGGGACGGGTCGGCGCCGGATGCCGTCCGACGGGCCCTGGTCGACGGACCAGAGCCGGCCGCGGGCGACTGGGCGTGGGACGCCCTCATGCACGACATCGTCGCGGAGGTCCTCCCCGGTCCCGCCACGGGAGCGGACGAGGCCGTCGCCGACACCCACGTGGTCCACGTGCACGGGCAGTCCCTCGGCCCCCGGCAGGTCCTCCGCGGGGTCCCGGTGTGGTCGGGCCTCGGCGCGTCGTCCGAGATCGTGGACACGACCGACCTGCCGCTCCGCTCCCTCGACCCCGGAGCCGCCGACCGCATCGTCGCCCGGGTCCGCGCGGCGCGGGACCGCGGCTCCCGTCGGGTGGTGCTCCAGGGCTGGTCCGCGGGTGCGCTCGCGTGCTCGATCGCCGCAGCGCGGATCCCCGTCGACGGACTCGTCGGCGTCGCGCCGCTGCTCGACGTCCGGTCCGCCCTCCGGGGTGCCGTCGGGACGTTCCGTCTCCCCCGCTTCGTCGGGAGCGTCGCCGCCCGGATCGCGACCACGCCGACGCTGTCGCGCCTCGCCGGCGCCGCGTCGCCCGTGCGGACGTCGACGTGGCAGCCGTCCGGGACCCCGACACTGCTGATCCGCTCGACGGCCGACGCGTTCGTCGCCGCGGCCGACGTCGCGGACGCGGTGGAACGGGGCGCGACCGTCGTGTCGTTCCGCACCGCGCCGCACACGCTCGAGTGGAACGAGGACCCGGAGCGCTTCGACGGGGCCGTGCGCGCCTTCGCCGAGTCCCTCCCGGCCTGAGGCCGCCCCGGAACGGAGAACGGCCCCGGTCCGAAGGACCGGGGCCGTCAGCGGTTCGACACGTTGGGGGGAACAGTCGAACCGCACACATCCGAGGAGCTGGGGGGAACGCCTCGGATGTGGAACCACCGTACCGCGCCGAGACGTCAGATGTGGGGACGAATCCACAGGACGTGACGGGATACGGACTGGCCGTGACCGGACGGACGGGCGCGCCCCGCTCGACTGCAACGCGAAGCGTTGCGCGGGGCGCGCCGACCGAGCCTGCGAGGGAGGGCGGTGCCAGCTGGCACCGCCCTCCCGTCAGAAGGTGGTCGCGTCCTAGGACTCGATCTCGCCGGCCGGCTCGGCAGCGCCGGTGAGGACCTCCTCGCGACCCGGCTGACGCCCGGTCTCGAACTGGAACGCACCGTCGTGGAAGTCGACCTTCACGTGGTCGCCGGCGTTGAGCTCACCCTGCAGGATGTGCTCGGACAGCTGGTCCTCGACCTCGTGCTGCATCGCGCGACGCAGGGGGCGAGCACCGAGAGCGGGGTCGAACCCGACCTTGATGAGCTGCTCCTTGGCGGCGAGCGTGAGCTCCACCGTCATGTCGCGGTCGAGCAGGCGGTCCGCCAGACGCTTCACGAACAGGTCCACGATCTGCAGGAGCTCGTCCTGCGAGAGCTGCGGGAACACGATCGTGTCGTCGACACGGTTGAGGAACTCCGGCTTGAAGTGCTTCTTGAGCTCCTCGTTCACCTTCGAGCGCATGCGGTCGTAGCCGACGCCCGAGTCACCCTCGACCTGGAAGCCCACCGGGCCACCGGCGATGCCCTGCGAACCGAGGTTCGTGGTCATGATGATGACGGTGTTCTTGAAGTCGACGACGCGGCCCTGACCATCGGTCAGGCGACCCTCTTCGAGGACCTGCAGGAGCGAGTTGAAGATGTCCGGGTGGGCCTTCTCGATCTCGTCGAAGAGGACCACGGAGAACGGCTTGCGGCGCACCTTCTCGGTGAGCTGGCCGCCCTCCTCGAACCCGACGAACCCGGGAGGGGCACCGAAGAGTCGCGAGACCGTGTGCTTCTCACCGAACTCCGACATGTCGAGGGAGATCAGCGCGCCCTCGTCGTCGAAGAGGAACTCCGCGAGCGCCTTGGCGAGCTCGGTCTTCCCGACACCCGTGGGGCCGGCGAAGATGAACGAGCCCGAGGGACGGTTCGGGTCCTTGAGGCCGGCACGGGTGCGGCGGATCGTCTTCGAGAGGGCCGAGATGGCCTCCTCCTGTCCGATGACGCGCTCGTGCAGCGCCTTCTCCATGAAGACGAGACGCGAGGTCTCCTCCTCCGTGAGCTTGAACACCGGGATGCCCGTGGCCTGCGCCAGGACCTCGGCGATGATGCCCTCGTCGACGGTGCCGGACGCGGCGACGTCACCCGCACGCCACTGCTTCTCGAGGCGGAGACGCTCGCCGAGGAGCTTCTTCTCCTCGTCGCGGAGGCTCGCGGCCTTCTCGAAGTCCTGCTCCTCGATCGCGGCTTCCTTCGACCCGCGGACCGTCGAGATCTTCTCGTCGAACTCGCGGAGCTCCGGCGGTGCCGACAGGATCGACAGACGGAGGCGTGCGCCGGCCTCGTCGATCAGGTCGATGGCCTTGTCCGGCAGGAAGCGGTCCTGCACGTAGCGGTCGGCCAGGTTCGCCGCAGCGACGATGGCACCGTCGGTGATGGACACCTTGTGGAACGCCTCGTACTTGTCGCGGAGGCCCTTGAGGATGTTGATCGCGTGCGGCAGCGACGGCTCGTTCACCTGCACCGGCTGGAAGCGACGCTCGAGTGCGGCGTCCTTCTCGAAGTGCTTGCGGTACTCGTCGAGCGTGGTGGCACCGATGGTCTGGAGCTCACCGCGGGCCAGGAGCGGCTTGAGGATCGAGGCCGCGTCGATCGCGCCCTCGGCAGCGCCGGCACCGACGAGCGTGTGGATCTCGTCGATGAAGACGATGATGTCGCCGCGGGTGCGGATCTCCTTCGTGACCTTCTTGAGGCGCTCCTCGAAGTCACCGCGGTAGCGGGACCCGGCGATGAGCGACCCGAGGTCGAGCGAGTAGAGCTGCTTGTCCTTCAGCGTCTCGGGCACGTCGCCCTTGACGATCGCCTGGGCGAGGCCCTCGACGACCGCGGTCTTGCCGACGCCGGGCTCACCGATGAGGACGGGGTTGTTCTTGGAGCGGCGGGAGAGGATCTGCATGACCCGCTCCATCTCCTTCTCGCGCCCGATGACGGGGTCGAGCTTGCCGTCGCGCGCGGCCTGGGTGAGGTTCCGACCGAACTGGTCGAGGACCTGCGAACCCTGCTGCGCGTTCTGCTGCTGCTCGCCACCGACGGCGACGGCTTCCTTGCCCTGGTAGCCGGACAGGAGCTGGATGACCTGCTGACGGACGCGGTTGAGGTCCGCGCCGAGCTTGACGAGCACCTGGGCGGCGACGCCCTCGCCCTCGCGGATGAGGCCGAGGAGGATGTGCTCGGTGCCGATGTAGTTGTGGCCGAGCTGCAGCGCTTCGCGCAGGGACAGCTCGAGCACCTTCTTGGCGCGCGGCGTGAACGGGATGTGCCCGGTCGGCTGCTGCTGCCCCTGCCCGATGATGTCCTGGACCTGCTCGCGGACGGCATCGAGCGAGATGCCGAGCGACTCCAGCGCCTTGGCGGCGACGCCCTCGCCCTCGTGGATGAGGCCGAGGAGGATGTGCTCGGTGCCGATGTAGTTGTGGTTGAGCATCTTCGCTTCTTCTTGAGCGAGGACGACAACACGACGGGCTCGGTCGGTGAATCTCTCGAACATGTGCTCTCCCTTGCCGGACCGGTACTGGCCCGGTGACGTACATCGAGACTAACCAGCCGACCCCGAGTGGTCTGCCCCTGTTCGCCGTGGGCGTGACCTCGGTTGCGCTCGTGCGCGCAGGGCGGACGCCAGGCGCGTGGCGGGGCCGCCGCGTGCCTCCCGTCCGCCCCGCGGCGCGACGGCCGTCAGCGGCTGGTGTGGCCCGCTCGTCGGGCGGCACGACGCAGCGCGCGACGGAAGCGACGGTGCTCGACGAGCAGGGTGCTCCGAGCGCGGAGCGCCGCCCCGGAGTCGCCGTCGAGGACCGCGAGCAGGAGGTGCACCGGACGGACGCGGTCGATCGGGCTGGCGAGCACGGTCGCGCGCGCGAGCAGTCGTTCGACCGCGACCGTGCACGTGATCCGGTCGTGCTCGGCGGGGCACGCGTGCCGTGCCGCGACGGGCACGGTGATCCGTTCGCGGACCGCCGAGGGGGTGACGCCGAAGCGGTCGAGGACAGGCCGGAAGTGGGGCATGCCGTGGGCGAGGACCACCGCGGCGAGCAGGAGGTGCTCGACGTCGACGACGGGTGACCCGGCTTCGTGCGCCTCGAGGTCGGCGAGCAGGACGAGTTCACGCCCCCGGCGGACGGTCGGCAGCGCGACGGACAGCTGGGGCGGCGAGAGCGTGATCGACATGATATATCTAGAATATCATAGCGACTGATCGCATTGCCGACCCGACAGCGGCGCCCGGTACGATCCGGGCATGGAGCAGCCCGTCGTCGGCCTCGTCGTCCACCCGACCAAGAACGTGCAGGAGTCCGTCGAGACCCTGCGTCGCTGGAACGCCTCCGGCCGCGGCGAGCTCATCGCGCGACGGGCGGACGCCGGGCGCCTCGGCGGCACGATCGACGTCGTCGACGAGGACGACTTCACCGATCGGGTCGACCTGGTGGTCGCGCTCGGCGGCGACGGGACCATGCTCGGCGCGATGCGTCTCGTGGCCCGGCGGCCGGTCCCCGTGCTCGGCGTGAACTACGGCAACGTGGGCTTCCTCGTGGAGATCGAGCCGCCGGAGCTCGAGGCGGCACTCGAACGCCTGTCCGCCGGCGACTACCAGCTCGAACCGCACCACGCCCTCGAGGCGAAGCTGTCGTGGAGCGGTGCGCGGACCGAGTACCTGGCGTTCAACGACCTCACCGTGGTCCGACGCCCGGGTGCCGGGCAGGTCTCGGCGGACCTCAGTGTCGGCGGGCTCGGGTACGGCTACTACCGCGCGGACGCGATCGTGGCGTCGACCCCGGCCGGCTCCACCGCCTACAACTACGCGGCGGGCGGCCCGGTCCTCTCCCCCGCGCTGTCCGGGTCCGTCGTCACGCCGGTCGCCCCGATGGCGGGCATCGACCGGTCCGTGGTCCTCGCGGCGCGCGAGCGCTACCGGCTCGACATCGCCGAGGGCACCCGGAGCGCGGCACTCGAGGTCGACGGGCTCGTGGTGGGCGAGGTCGCGACGGGCGCCCAGATCGACGTCCGACTGCGCAAGGACGCGTCGAGCGTCGTCCGGCTCGACGCGGCACGGCACGGTCGGACCGGTCGGGTGAAGCTCAGCCTGCTCGATCTGCCCGTGCGGCCGGACCAGCTCATCGAGCTCATCCCGCAGGACCTCCGGCAGAAGCTGTCGCACGACCTCGAGGAGTGAGCCGAGCGGGGTGACCACGGGACGGTCGGAGCCTCCGACGCCCCGGAACGACGAGTGGCCCGCCCCGGCATCGCCGGGACGGGCCTTCCCATCACCCCACCGGGCCGCCTTCCCACAGGACGACCCGGTTCCCCGAGCCGGAGCTGTCGCCCCGGCCGAAGTCCACTGACCTCAGTCGGTCAGGTACAGCTGCATGTCCTGCGAGACCGCCTTGGCGAACAGGCGCAGCTTGGCGCGCGACTCCACCCGGCTCACGGCCTGGCGGGTCGTGTGCACGATCTTCGAGATCTCATCGAGCGTCATCGGCTTGTCGTCGTCGAGGCCGTAGCGCATGCGGATCACGTTCGCCTCGTCGCTCGGCAGCTCTGCGACGATCGAGCGGATGTCGCGGTGCAGCAGGGTCGTCTCGGTGAGCTCGTTCGGGCTTGCGGCGTCCTCGTCCTCGATGAAGTCGCCGAGCTCGCTGTCGTCCGAGTCGCCGACCACGGTGTGGATCGACACGGGCTCGTGCGAGCGGCCCTTGAGGTCGAGGAGCTCCTCGACGCTCATGCTGAGCTCCGCCGCGACCTCGTCGGGCATCGGGGCGCGGCCGAGGTCGACGGTGAGGTCGCGCTCGGTGCGGCTGATCTTGTTGATGAGCTCGACGGTGTGGACCGGGATGCGGATGGTGCGCGCCTTGTCGGCGAGACCACGCGAGATGGCCTGGCGGATCCACCACGTCGCGTAGGTCGAGAACTTGTAGCCCTGCGTGAAGTCGAACTTCTCGACCGCGCGCACCAGGCCGAGGTTGCCCTCCTGGATGACGTCCATGAAGGGGAGGCCGCGCTGCGAGTACCGCTTCGCGATGCTCACGACGAGGCGGAGGTTCGACGTGATCATGCGCTCCTTGGCGCGCTCACCGTCGCGGACGAGCCAGCGCAGCTCACGCTGCAGGGTCTTGTCGAGCCCGGGCTCGGTGGTGAGCTTCTCCTCCGCGAACAGGCCGACCTCGATGCGGCGGGCGATCTGTGCTTCTTCCTCCGCGGTGAGGAGGGAGAGCCGGCCGATGTGCCGGAGGTAGTCGCCGACCTGGTCGACGGATGCACCGCGGACACCGGCGAGCTGCTCGTCCGCCTCGACCTCGGTGTCGAGGGTGGTCGTCTCGACGGTCGCGTCGGCGGCCTTCGCTGCTGCGGCCTTCTTCGTCGTGCTGCGGCGGGCGCTGGTGCCGTTCGTGGTCGGTGCTGCCGTTGCGATCGTCATCTGACTCTCTCCCTGCGTTCGACGGTGATGGGGGCCTCGGTGGGGGTGCTGATGAGTAAAGCGGTTGCGAGGTGTACCCCACAAATCGATCCGAACGATTCCCAGGGATCTCCGTGCTTGGCCATCGGAACCGTCCCCCACGGGGTACAGCGTGAAGCCAGTCTGGCCCGGCGGATGGCCCCAGATCAAGGGCATTGCGCGATGTTTCCGCCGTTACAGTGGTGTTTCTTCCCCGTTTCCGAGGGTGTACCCCGATCGGCAGCGCGCAGTGGACACGGAAAAGGGGTACGGCGTTCCGGATCGTGGACATCCGGACGTCGTACCCCGAAGAGCGATCAGATGGGGCTCACCAGGAGGGTTCGAGCCACCCGTCCCGGCGCTTCGAGACCTCGAGGTCGGCGTCGCGGTCGAACTCGTCGTACTCGCTCTCGATGTCGCCGACGAGGCTGCGGCCGAGGGGGAACTGGGTCTTGGGCATGCGGACGATCGTCGCCCCGGGACGCGACCGCCGCACATCGGGCCGGTGAACGGCGGGTGACGATGCCCGG
>NZ_BACW01000302.1:0-2295 GCF_000333315.1 Curtobacterium sp. B8 | reverse complement strand
CCGACCAGCTTGGCATCGACTTCATCGGCGTCGGCGAGCACCACCGTGCCGACTTCATCGTCAGCGCACCCGAGGTCGTCCTCGCTGCGATCGCCGCCTCGACGTCGACGATCCGGCTCGGCTCCGCGGTGACCGTGCTGTCCTCCGACGACCCGGTGCGGGTGTACGAGCGCTTCGCCACCGTCGACGCCATCTCGGACGGTCGCGCCGAGGTCATCCTCGGCCGCGGCTCCTTCACCGAGTCGTTCCCGCTCTTCGGCTACGAGCTCTCCGACTACGAGGTCCTCTTCGAGGAGAAGCTGCAGCTCTGGTCCGCCCTGCGCGGCGGCGACAAGGTCACCTGGTCGGGCACGAAGCGCGCCTCGCTCGTGGAGCAGGACGTCTTCCCGAAGCTCGAGCACGGCCCCATCCCGACCTGGATCGGTGTTGGTGGCTCGCCGCAGTCCGTCATCCGCGCCGCCTCCTACGGCATGCCGCTCTTCCTCGCGATCATCGGCGGGCAGCCCGCACAGTTCGCGCCGTTCTCGCGGCTCTACCGCCAGGCGCTCGCCCAGCTCGAGCTGCCGCAGCAGCCGATCGCCATGCACTCGCCCGGGTTCGTCGCCGCCACCGACGAGGAGGCCGCCGAGCGCTACTGGCCGTACCACAAGGCCGTCACCGACCAGCTCGGTCGCGAGCGTGGCTGGCCGCCCCTCGACGTCGCCGGTTACCGGGCCGGGCTCTCCGCCGGAGGCTCGCTCTACGTCGGTTCGCCGGAGACCGTGGCGCGGAAGATCGCGCGCAACATGCGGATCCTCGGGGTCTCCCGCTTCGACATGCGGTACGCGACCGGTCGCCTGCCGCACGAGGACATGATGCGGTCGATCGAGCTCTACGGCACGCAGGTCGCGCCGCGGGTGCGCGAGCTCCTCGCGGAGCCGGTACCGGTTCCCTGACCGGGGTGGCCCGGGTCGGGCTCGTCCGGCGCGTCGGGTCCGGGCTCGTCCGGCGCGTCGCGTCCGGGCCCGTCCGGCGCGTCTCGACCGGGCCCGGCCTGGAGGCGCGGTCCGCCACCGTCACGCCGCTCTCGGCGTGCACGGGTAGCGTCCGGGACATGTCCCGGAACCCCGAGTCCACCGAACGACGCTTCCGCGGCAAGATCCTCGGCGTCGGCACCACCTCCGGCGTCCGGATCGTCGTCGGCATGTGGGAGCGATCGCCCTTCGGACCGTTCACGGACGTGTTCCTCGAGCAGGCCGACGGCAGCTCGGTGCTCCTCGCGCCCGACGAGCTCGTCGCGGCGTACGTCTCCGGGACCTACCGCTTCGACACCGTCTCCGTCGTCGACCTGCGTGCCAGACGCACCGCCCGCGGGCTCGATCTCGACGCCGGACCCCTGCAGGCCTCGATCGACGTCGGCGGCATCTCGCCGCTCGGCCGGGTGCTCCGCATCGTCCCGAAGCCGATCGCCCGCGACTGGCGGTGGCTGACCGCGATCGACCCGGTCGCACGGCTCGTCGCACCCGGGGCCGGAACCGCCGGGTCCGCCGGGAACGGCCGCCGCGAGTACTACGGCGTGACCGGGGCGCACGACGTCACGGGGGTCCGGGGCACCTGGGCGGGGGAGTCCCTCGGGTCGATCGCGCCGCTGGACCCGCCCGTCGCGTTCGGCTTCGCGTCGATGCCGCGCATCCCGCAGGTCGTCGACGTCGAGACGACGATCCGCGAGCCCGCTGCCTGAGGGGCTCCGGGCGGGCGGGGCGACCCGGAACGACATCGTTGCTGTCGTACGACGTCCGCGAAGTCGCTCCTTGCGGGAGCAACAGTTGCGCGCGCGCGGCGGCGACATCGTCGAGGTCGTACGACATCGGTGTTGTCGCACACTCCCGCACGCGACCGCCCCCGCACGGCTCCGCAGCCCTGTCCGCCGGACGCGCTCAGCGTCGGCGGGCAGACTGGCCGGAACGGACAGCGCCCGAGGGCCGGCCGAACGTCGAGCACAACGGGGCGCACGACGCGAGAGGAGCACCATGACCGACACAGAGGCAGACCAGCGCGCAGCCATCTCGGACATCGTCCACGGAGCCCGTACGGCACTGCTGACGACCGTGAGCGAGGACGGCGGACTCCACGCACGCCCCCTCGCGGTGCAGGACAAGGCGTTCAACGGGACCCTGCGGTTCCTCGTGCAGGACGGGAGCGAGAAGGTCGAGGACATCGCCCGGAACCCGCACGTGAACGTCGCGATCGAGTCGCAGGGCGGTTACCTGTCGATCGCCGGCACCGCCACGGTGACGACGGACGAGACGGTCATCG
>NZ_BACW01000303.1:0-4060 GCF_000333315.1 Curtobacterium sp. B8 | reverse complement strand
TCGGCCGGTCGNAGTCGGCGACCGCGGCGGTCATCACCACGACGTCCGCCTCGGCCGCTGCCGCCCGGACCTCGTCGGCGAGTTCGAGGGCGGACCCCACCGGGCGCACGTCGACGTCGAGGCCCTCGGTCAGCCCGGCGTCGACGTTGGCCGTCACCAGGGTGACGGCCGCGCCGCGAGCGGCGGCGTCCGCCGCGATCGCGATGCCCTGCCGTCCGCTCGAACGGTTGCCGACGAAGCGGACCGGGTCGAACGGCTCCCGGGTCCCGCCCGCCGTCACCAGGACGCGGACCCCGCGCAGGTCGCCGGACGGGAGGGACGGTGCCGGTCCGGCGGTCCGGTCCGGCCGACCCTCGTGGTCCAGCACCGCGAGTGCCGCCGCGACGATGTCCTCGGGCTCGGACATCCGACCGATGCCGGCGTCGTCCCCGGTGAGCGCACCGACGACGGGTCCGACGACGTGCACTCCGCGGGCGCGGAGCGTGTCGAGGTTCGCGCGGGTCGCGGGGTGCTCCCACATCTGCGGGTGCATCGCGGGCGCGACGACGACGGGCGCCTCGGTCGCGAGGAGGGTGGTGCCGAGGAGGTCGCCCGCGAGGCCCGCGGCCA
Source organism: Curtobacterium sp. B8 (assembly GCF_000333315.1). Taxonomy (NCBI): domain Bacteria; kingdom Bacillati; phylum Actinomycetota; class Actinomycetes; order Micrococcales; family Microbacteriaceae; genus Curtobacterium; species Curtobacterium sp. B8. Next base: position 3,451 of record NZ_BACW01000303.1, on the reverse strand, counting down.
TCCGCGCCAGGGCGTCGGCCGTGGCCGGGGCGACGACCACGAGGTCCGCCCGACGGCCGAGCGCGACGTGCCGGACCTCGGCGACGTCGTCCCAGACGCTCGTGGTCACCGGGTTGCGGCTCAGGGCCTCGAGCGTCGGCAGCCCGACGAAGCGCAGGGCGCCCTCGGTCGGGACGACGTGCACCTCGTGGCCACGCTTGACGAGGTCGCGGACGACCCCCACGGCCTTGTACGCGGCGATGCCCCCGGTGATGCCGACGACGACCGTGCGGCGGTGTCCTGCTGCTGCGCTCACACCGGTCACGGTACCCGGCGCAGCGTGCGAGGATCGACGCCATGTGCACCGTCGTCGTCCGCGTCGCGCCCGGCTCCGAGTGGCCGGTGACGATGCTCGCCCTCCGCGACGAGTCGCCCGAGCGTCCGTGGGACCCGCCGGCCGCCTGGTGGCCGGACCGTGACCCGGGGGTGCGCGGTGTCCGCGACCGTTCGGCGGGCGGCGCCTGGCTCGCCGCCTCGGACGAGGCCGGCCTCGCGGTCGTGCTCAACCGCGGCGAACCGGTCGCGAGCGCGGACGGCACCTGGACCACCCGCGGCGTGGTGCCGCTCGACGCGGTCGGGGGCGTGCTGCCCGGGCACGACGGGACCGTCCCGACCGCGCGCGCGTTCAACCTCGTCCGCGCCACGGCCGACGGCGCCGAGGTCGTCACGTGGGACGGCACCGAGGTCCGGACGACCGCGCTCGGCCCCGGCGTGCACATGGTCACCCACGGCGAGCCGGACGACCCCGCCGCACCCCGGGTCGGGCGGTGGCTCGACGCCTTCCGCTCGGTGGACGCCCCGGCCGGGCCTCCCGTGCTCGGACCGTTCGACGAGCTGCGCGCCGCGGACGCCGGCGCCGACGCCGGGGACGGCTGGAGCGGCTGGTTCGGGGTGCTCGCCGGGTCCGCGAGCCTGCCCACCGACCACCCGGACGCGATCCTCCGCGACGTGCACGAAGCCGAGGGACACATGACGACGCTCTCGATCGTCGCCGCCGCGGTCGGCCGTGAGCGGACGGTGCTCCAGCACGCGCGGTTGACCGAGCCCGGACGACTCGAAGGGTCGGTCGAACTCCACCACGCCTGAGCGGTCCCGCCGCCCCTGGCCGCCTGAGTGCACCCGCAGCGCGACGCACGGGCCGGCCATGGCGTGCCGGCGTAGCTTCGCGCCTCGTGACCACCCGGACCCGGAGCGTGCTCGCCGTCGTCGTCGCGGCGCTCGCCGTGGCTGCACTCGGCGCCTGCAGCGAGCAGCCGTCGGCAGCCGTCGGCTCGGAGTCGACCCCGCGGACGACGACCCGACCCACCCCGACGCCGGGCCCCGCCGTGCCGTGGGACCGCGCGGACGACGTGGCCGTCGTGACGGTCGGCGACTCGATCACCGCCGGGCACGGACTCACCACGGCGCAGGCGTGGCCGGCGCTCATGGCCGACACGAACGGCTGGTCGCTCACGAACCTGTCCTGCGACGGCGCCGGCGTGGCCGCACTCGGGGACGACGACGACTGCGCGAGCGCGTACGCCACCCTCGTCAAGCGCGCCGTCGCACTGCGTCCACAGGTCGTCGTCCTGCAGGCCAGCTCGAACGACCTCGGGCTCGACACCGCGGAGATCCGGAGCGCCACGGACCAGGTGGTCGACGACGTGCATCGCCGGATGCCCCGCGCGCGGGTGATCGGGCTCAGCGCGATCTGGAACCAGGACGCCCCGCCCGCCCAGCTCGCGGCGATCTCGAAGGCGATGCGGAAGGCCCTTGCACGCGACGGCGGCACCTACGTCGACATCGGCGAACCACTCCGCGGGCACGCCGACTGGATGCAGGGCGACGACGTGCACCCGACGGCCCGTGGACAACGGGCGATCGCGGCGGCGGTCACCGCTGCGTTCCGCCGCGACGACGTGCAGTTCTGACGGGCGCCCCGTGCCACGACCGGTCCGCATCGTGCTCGTCGGACTCGTGCTCGCCGCGCTCGCGAGTGGGGTGACCGGGTGCTCGTCCGACGTCGGGGCGGTGCTCCCGCCGGGGACACGAGCCGGTGCAGCCCGCGTCGCCGGGCCCCGGGTCGTCGTCATCGGCGACTCGATCACGATCGGGCACGGGCTCCGGCGCGACCAGGCGTGGCCGGAGCTCCTCGCGGCGGCGGACCGGCTCCGGCTCACCGACCTCGGCTGCGACGGGGCCGGGGTCCTCGCCGAGGGCAGCGACGAGTGCTCCGCGACCGACGAGGAACTCGCGGAGCAGGCGGCGGCGCTGCACCCGGACGTCGTGGTGCTCCAGGCCAGCTCGAACGACCTCGGACAGGACGACGACGAGCTCGCCGGGGCGTCCGAGCAGCTCGTCGCGGAGGTCCACCGGCTCCTGCCCCGCGCCCGGATCGTCGGCATCAGCGCCGTCTGGGACCAGGACGCCCCGCCCGCCCAGCTCGGCACGATCTCCACGGTGCTGCGGACCGCCGTGACGGGGATCGGCGGTGCCTGGCTCGACCTCGGCCAGCCGCTCCGAGGACACCCCGCCTGGATGCAGTCCGACGACGTGCACCCGACGGCCCGCGGCCAGCGTGCGCTGCTCGCGGCGGTGACCGGGGCGCTGCGACGCGACCACCTGCGGTGGTGAGGCAGGGCTGCGGGGGCGAGTCGTGCCTCCAGGCCGACGCTGCGGAACGGGAGTGTGCGGAACGGACCGGCGCTGCGGGGGCCGGCCGTGCGTCCTGGCCGTCGTTCAGACGGGCGGGGCCGGCCGGTCCGTCGCTCAGGCGGGCGGCGTGGTGCCCGTGAGGTCCTCGGCGACCGCCCACAGCGAGCGGGCGAGGTCCGCGCTCCTGGCGGACCGCGGGACCGACGCCGTCGTGGTCGGGCCGGTGAGGCCGGCGAACCCGGCGGGGCCGTAGTAGGCGCCGCCGACCGCGTCGGGGCCGACGGCCGCGTAGAGCAGCGGCTCCGAGCCGTGCTCGACGTCCTGCGTGAACGGCAGTGCCCGATCACTCGACCGCACCGGCTTCGACCGTCCGAGCGAGCGCCCCGCGGACTGCAGGTTGGTGCGCGTGTAGCCGGGGTGCGCGGCGGTGCTGACGAGCGGCCAGTCCCGCTCCACGGTGAGCCGGTGCAGGTGCAGTGCGAGGAGCAGATCGGCGAGCTTCGACTGGCCGTAGGCACGCCAGCCGTTGTAGCCGTGCTCCCACTGCAGGTCGGCGAAGCGGATGCTGCCGAAGACGGCGGCCAGGCTCGACATCGTCGCCACCCGGGCCGGCCGGGTCCGCGCCGCGTCCGTCCGGAGCAGCTGGGGGAGCAGCAGGTTCGTCAGTGCGAACGGCCCGAGGAAGTTCGTGCCGAACTGGAGCTCGAAGCCGTCGACGGTCTCGAACCGCTCCGGCGGCGCCATCACCCCGGCGGTGTTCACCATGACGTCGAGGGGG
>NZ_BACW01000304.1:0-1980 GCF_000333315.1 Curtobacterium sp. B8 | reverse complement strand
CGCCGGGACCTCGACGACGAAGTCCTCGGCGCGTGGCTGCCCCGGCAGCTGACGGTAGTCGTTCGGCACGGTGCCCTCCCTCGTCCAGGCAGACTACTGCGCGGGCGAGGGACCCGACGGGGCGGTGTGCGTGAGGTCGACCGTGAACGCCGTCCGGCCCGGACCGGACACCACGCGGACGCTCCCGCCGTGCGCCTGTGCGACCGCCTGGACGATCGCCAGCCCGAGGCCGCTCGTGCCGTGCTCCCGCGATCGCGAGGCCTCGCCCCGGGTGAAGCGGTCGAAGAGCGTCGGCAGCAGCGCGGGGTCGATGGGCGGCCCGTCGTTCGCGACGACCAGCCGCACGATCTGCTGCCCGTCCCCGCGGACACGCTGCAGGGACACCACGACGGCCGTCCCGTCCGGGGTGTGGCTGGCGGCGTTGGCGAGGAGGTTCCGCACGAGGCGACGCAGCTGTCCGGCGTCTCCGTCGACGGTGACCGGCTCGGTGTCGACCTCGAGCGTCCAGCGGTGCCCGGGAGCCGTGGTGCGTGCGTCCATCGTCGCCTCGACCACGATCGAGGTCAGGTCGAGCGCCTCGACCACGAGCGGCGCCGATCCGGCCAGGGTCCGCGCGTCGAGCCGCGCGAGCAGCAGGAGCTCCTCGACGAGGTCGCCCATCCGGACGGCCTCGGTCGCGATCCGATCGACGTTCGCGTGCACCGCTCGGAGGTCGTGCGAGGACGCGGAGAGCTCGGCGTAGGCGCGGACGGTGGCGATCGGCGTGCGGAGCTCGTGCGAGGCGTCCGCGACGAAGGTGCGCATGCCCGCCTCGACCTCCCGTCGGACGGTCAGGGCGCGGCCGACGTGCCCGAGGAGTCGGTTCAGAGCGGTGCCGACCTGCCCGACCTCACGGTTCGCGGTGAGGTCCGACGTCGCGACCCGGGCGGTGATGTCGGTGTCCCCGCGTTCGAGGTCGAGGGCGGCGACGTCGGACGCCACCCCGGCGACGCGCTCGAGCGGTCGGAGCGCGCGGCGGACCGTCAGGGCGAGGGCCCAGGCCGCGACCGCGAGCCCGAGCAGCGTGACGCCGCCGAACACGACCGCGAGTCGCACGATCGTCGCGTCGAGGGATCCCAGCGGCAACGCGGTGACGTACACGTCGTCGCCGTTGCCCACCGCCTGCGCCCGGTAGCTGCCGAGCGAACCGAGTCGGACCGTCACCGGGCTGCCGTCGTGGTCGATGGCGGCCAGGGTGCGTCGCTGGGCGGTCGTGAGGCCGTGTTGCCGGCCCTCGCTGTCGGTGTACCCGGCGAGGGCGGTGGACCCGGACCGGAACACGGCCACGACGGTGCCCGCCGCCTGCCCGGGCACCCCGATGAACCGGTTGTCCGGGTCCGGTCCGTCGGACGACGACCCGGACCCCGACCCGGACCCCGACGACCCGGACCCCGACGACCCGGACCCCGACGACCCGGACCCCGACGACCCCGACCCGGACGGCGGCGCGCCTCCGTCGCCGACCACCCGGCCGGCGGCGGTCGCCAGCTCGGCGTCCAACCGCCCGACCAGGTACTCCCGGAACGCCACCACGGTCACGGCCCCCACCACGACGTTGGTCACGACGAGCAGCAGCGCCACCGCCCCGACGATCCGCCACCGGAGCGACGGCGCCCGGCCGCTCCCGACCCGACCGGCCCGTGCCCCGGCCCCGGCTCCGGCCCGGACCCCGGCCCGTGCCCCGGCCCCGGCCCGGCCCCCGGACCCGGCCCGGCCCCCTGCCTCGGCCTCGGACCCGGCCTCGACCTTTGCCCGGCCCCGCCCGGACCCCACCCGCCTCACGACGTCGGGCGGAGCACGTACCCGGCCCCGCGCACGGTCTGCAGCATCGGCTCGCGGCCGGCGTCGAGCTTCTTCCGCAGGTACGACACGTACATGTCGACGAGGTTCGACGACGCCCCGAAGTCCATGCCCCAGACACTGGCGAGGATGGCTCCCGCG
>NZ_BACW01000305.1:0-1324 GCF_000333315.1 Curtobacterium sp. B8 | reverse complement strand
GCGACGTCGCCGAGCTCCGTCGGCGTGGTGGTCGTGGTGGTGGCCCCCGTCCCGGAGGCGCCGGTGGCGCCCGTGGTCCCGGTCGCGGCCGGACTGGAGGCACTGCTCCCGCCGGCAGCGCCGGTCCCGCTGGTCGTGCCGGTCGCGCCCGCCCCGCTCGTCGTGCCGGTGCCGCTGGTCGCGCCGGTCGCGCTCCCGCCCCCGGAACCGGAACCGTTCGAGCTGGAGCCGCTGCCGCTCGACGACGCCGTCAGCGGCAGCGCCTCGATGTCCTTGATCGACGCGATGCGCTCACCGGTCTGCACCGAGAGCGTCGAGCCGTCCTGGGTGATCGTGCCGCCCGGGATCAGCGTCCCGTTGTCGTCGAGCGCGTCCGAGATCGACTGCGTCGTCAGCCCCTTCGCCGCGAGCTCGTCCTCGTCCGGCGTGATCACGACCCGGCGGCCGGGGTTGCCGAACACGTCGGCCTGCCGGACCCCGTCGAGCTTCTCGAGGTCGGGGACGGCCGTCGCGTTGAGCCGGTCGACCAGTTGTTCCTGGTTCCCCGAGCCCGTGACCGCGAGCTGCAGCACGGGGAGGTCGTCGAACGAGCCGGTCACGATCTGCGTCTGCACGGTGTCCGGCAGCGACAGCGCGTTGACCGCCGTCTGGATCTTGTCCTCGGCGCTGGCGAGGTTCGAGCCGTAGTCGAACGACGCCGACACCACGCTCTGCCCGGTCGACGAGGTCGCGCTCGTCGACTCGAGGTTCGGCACCACCTGGATGGCCTGCTCGATCTTCGTCGAGACGTCGTTCGAGACCACCTCCGGCGTCGCTCCCGGGTAGGCGCTGACGATCGCGACCTGCGGGAACTCGACGCTCGGGATGAGCTCCTGCTTCAGGCTCGTCAGCGAGATGCCACCGAAGATCGCCACCACGATCGTGACGAGCGCGATGAGGGACCGGTTCCGGATGCTGAAGACCGAGAGGAGGTGCACTGTCCGATCCTCGCAGGCCCGCGACGCTGGAGGCTCAGCCGAGCAACAGGTAGACGGCGAGGACGCCGAGGGCACCGAGCACGCCGGTCCCGAGCGCGACCACCCGCGCCGTCGCCGTCCGGGCCGAGTACACGCCGGCCACGACCACCGCGGCGCCGACGACGATCTCGATCGTCCAGAACGTCGTGCCCGTCGTCGCGGCGACCTGCAGCAGCGCCCGGACGCCCTCACCGACGAGCACGGCGCCCGTCACCCCGGCCGCCGCCGCACGCCACCACGCGGACGTCGACCGGACGGCCCAGACCACCGCGCCCGCGAGGAGCCCGGCCGGGATCCCGATGAGGACC
>NZ_BACW01000306.1:0-10436 GCF_000333315.1 Curtobacterium sp. B8 | reverse complement strand
CCCCCTGGTGGTCGAGCAGGTCGGCTCCGAGCAGGGTGCGACCGAGGTGCCAGTCGCCGGTGTGCAGAATCCGCATGCGGTCACGGTAGCGCCGCCCACGGACATCCCCCGGCGCCCCGCGGCCCCTGTGAACGGAAGCCGTCGTGGTCAGGCGCAGGCAGCCGACCCCAGGCCGACGACCGAGAGCACCCGCACCCGTACCGTCTGCGGGCTGAGCACCGTCCACGTGCCCCCGAGGTTCGTGCGGAGGCGGAGGTCGTAGGTCCCGACGACGAGCAGGCCGCCGCCGCGGTAGCTCAGCGAGGTCGCACCGCCGTCCGCGGTCGCGACCTGCGTCCCGCCGGACACGAGGTCGAAGCTGTACGGCTCGCCGATGCCGGGCGTGGTCGGGTAGGTCCAGGAGATCGTGACGCTGTCACTGCTCGCCGGGGCGCACGACAGCGTCAGGACCGCCTGCGGCGTCCCCGCCCCGTAGTTCGACGCCGAGCCGGTCGTCCGCGAGAACGGGGCCGCGACCGCGGACGGTGGCGCCAGGGTCCCGACCCCGACGGTGAGCAGCACCACGGCGGCCGTGCCGCCGAGCCGGCGCAGCCGGTGCTGCGGACGGCGTCGTCGCCCGTGTCCGCGCGGCGACCGGCGTGTGCCGGGCGGGGATCCGTCGGCCTGGAGGGACGTGACGGGCCCGCCCCGCGCCTCCAGGCCGGTCGAGGGGTCGCCCCCGGGGTCGTCCGGTGGGTCGCCGGGGTCCGCGGGTTCGTCGACGAGCCGCCGGAGCGAGCCGTCCACCGTGCACAGGGCGAGCACCGCCGCGAGGCCGAGCCCGAGGAGCACGAGCCGCACCCAGTCGCCGTCGTGGAGCCAGGTGACCGGCGCGGCGATGAACGGGATGCGGAGGAAGGCCACACCGTGCACCGCGGACCGCTCGAGCGGCGTCGAGTCCGCCTGCGGGTTGGCGTCGCCCTTCGTGACGATGCTGTCGCCGGGGCCCTCCTCCACGAACCGGTGCATCCGGAGGTGGCCGGACACGTCGGGGTCGTCGGCGAGCAGGATCCGGCCCGGCCGGACCTCGTCGGGCGGTACCGGCCGGGAGACGACGACGTCACCGGGCGCCAGCCGCGGCGCCATCGACCCGGTCATCACCGTGGTGGGTTGCCAGCCGATGAGCGCCGGCGCAGCCGCCCAGAGCGCGAGCCCGAGGAGCCCGGCCACGACCGCGCGGGCCGCGGTCGCCACGACCACCCGCCCCCAGTCGACGGCGTCACGCAGCACGGCCCGGGGCAGGTGACCACCGGGCACCGCGGTGCTGACCACGAGGACCTCCGACCTGGCGTGCGACGACGGGACCGTGCGGGCGGATCAGCTGTTCTGGGCCTCCCAGGTGAACCCGAGGGCCGCCGTGCCGCCCTGGATCGAGTTCGGCGCCGAGGTCGGGACGGTGTACGTGAACCGGTAGACGCGGGTCTCGGACGCGGTGCCGGTCGGGGCCCACGTGCCGACGCCGGAGGCGAAGTTCGTCGACGTCGAGCCGAAGCCGCCGACCGTGCCCGTGTAGAGGGTGCCGCTCGTCGCCGCGGCGGTGAAGCCCGTGCACGAGCCGAAGCCGCCGCCGGTGCCCTGCTCGACGGTGAGGTTGATGTTGGTCGCGAGCGCGTTCGTCGTCGCCGCGTTCGTCCCGTACAGCTTGACGGTCGAGGGCAGCGACCCCGTGGACGTCACCGCGATGCAGTTGGTGCCGGTCGACCCGGGCTTCAGCCCTGTCACGGTGAACAGCGCGGTGTTGGCGTCGTCGTCGGAGAGTGCGACCGTGCCGGCGGTCCAGTTGCTCGTCGGGTTGACGGTGGTGGCGGAGAACGCGGAGTAGGAGGCGGTCGAGACGACGACGCCCGAGGCGACGAGTGCGGCGGGGACGGCGATCCAGGCGGCGAGACGGGCAGCGCGAGGCGTGACACGGGACATGGGTGTGCTCCAGCGGAGAAGTGATCTGATCGGTGGCCGGCCCGGACCCGCGGTGGTTGGTCGCGCTGCGTGCCGTGGCGGCGGTCGAGGTGAGCGACCGTCGTGTTGTTACGATCGTCAAGCTACTCGATCGCCGTGCGACACACAAGACACGGAACACCCCCCCCCCCCGTCGGGGTAGTTTGATCGTTGAGGTACTTGCGTACACTGGATGAACGCGGATCCCACCGCGTCGGCCACCCCCACCCGAGAGAACCGCGATGTCGGACACCACCCCCGTCCTCCCCGGACGCAGAGCCACCGAACTGCCGCCGGCGCCGGGCTCCCCCGACGTCCTCGTGCCCGCGTCGGACGCCGAGCTCGATCGACTCGTCGACGCGTTCCGGCGGTTCCAGGCCCGACACACGCAGGCCCTGGACCGTGCGAGCGCGGCGCGTGACCTCGGCCCGACCGACGCACGGCTCGTCTTCCACCTCGCCGCCGCGGACGGCGAGGGGATGACCCCGAAGGACGCCAGGGCGTTCCTCCAGCTGTCGACCGGCGCCATGACGTCGCTCATCGACCGCCTCGAGCAGCGCGGGCACCTCGAGCGCCGTCCGAACCCGAACGACCGCCGGAGCATCCTCCTGCACCTCACACCGTCGGGCGCCGGGATCGCCGAGGAGCTCAGCGCACCGTGGCGGACCGCCTTCGCCGACGCCGTCGCGCCGGCCGCACGCACGGCGCTCGCGGAGGTCTTCGAGCATGTCGGCGACGCCCTCGCGCACCGCGCGTAGCGTCGCGGGCATGACACCCGCTGCACTCCTCACCGAAGCGTTCTCCCGCGTCCCGGCGACCGTCGGCCGCGCCCTCGACGGCCTGTCCGAGGACCAGCTCGCCGCCCGGCCCGCGGCGGGAGCGAACACGCTGGCCTGGCTCGCGTGGCACATCGCCCGGGGCCAGGACACACAGGTCGCGGACCTCGCGGGCTCCGAGCAGGTCTGGACCGCGGACGGCTGGGCCCGGCGGTTCGGCCTGCCGTTCCCCGCGGAGGCACTCGGGTACGGCATGTCACGGGACGACGTCGGTCGTGTCCGTGCGTCGGCGGACCTGCTGTCCGGCTACCTCGACGCGGTCACCGCCCGGACCGTCGCGTACCTCGGCACGCTGACCCCGGAGGACCTCGACGCGGTCGTGGACGACGCCTGGGACCCGCCCGTGACCGCGGGCGTCCGGCTCGTCAGCATCCTCGACGACTGCGTCCAGCACGCCGGTCAGGCCGGGTACGTGCGCGGTCTGCTCTTCTGCAACCGCTGACGCGGCTGCTCCAGCAACCGACGGGAGGCACGGNGCCAGCTGGNACCGTGCCTCCCGTCGGTCCGTCCGTGCGTCAGCGCGCCGCGAGCTCCGCGACCAGGCGGTCGCCGGGGGCGGCCTCCACGAGGTCGGCCTCGATCTCGGCGTTGTCGAGGATGCCCTCGATCTTGCGACGGCGGTTCCGGGTGACGATCGTCACGACCGTGCCCTCGGCTCCGGCGCGGCCCGTGCGGCCGGAGCGGTGCATGTACGCCTTGTAGTCGTCCGGTGCGTCTGCCTGCACCACGAGCGACACGTCGTCCACGTGGATGCCTCGGGCCGCGACGTCGGTCGCCACGAGCACGTTCACCCGGCCGCTGGTCAGCAGCCCGAGGTTCCGGGTGCGCCGCGACTGGTTGAGGTCGCCGTGGAGCGAGGTCGCGCGGATGCCGGCGTCCTCGAACTGGTCGGCGAGCCGCTCGGCGTACGCGCGGGTGCGGGCGAAGACGATGGTCTTGCCGGAGCCTGCGACGAGCTCCTCGAGCAGCTGGTCCTTCTGGCGCTGCTCGACCACGAGCACGCGGTGGTCGATCGTCGAGGACGCCTGGTCCTCACCGGCGACCTCGTGGACGCTCGGCTCGTGCAGGAACTCCGACACGAGCGAGGCCACCTGGGCGTCGAGGGTCGCGCTGAACAGGAGCTTCTGCGCGCGGTTGCCCTGCGGCGTGACCTCGGCGGTCGCGGAGAGGATCTCGCGGACCGGCTCGAGGAACCCGAGGTCGCACATGTGGTCGGCCTCGTCGAGCACGGAGATGATGACCTCGCTGAGGTCGAGCTTCCCCTTGTTCATGAGGTCCTGGACGCGACCGGGCGTACCGACGATGATGTCGACGCCGCGCTCGAGGGCGCCCTCCTGGCGGCCGTACGGGACACCGCCGTAGATCTGGGTCGTGAAGAGCCCGACCGAGCGGGCGATCGGCTGCACCGTGCGGTCGATCTGCAGGGCGAGCTCGCGGGTCGGCGCGAGGATGAGCGCGCGTGGGGCTCGACCCATCTTCCGCTTGGTGCCGCCGCCGTGCTCCATGAGCTTCTCGACGAGGGGCGCACCGAACGCGATCGTCTTGCCGGAACCCGTGCGACCACGGCCGAGCACGTCCTTGCCGGCGATGACGTCGGGGATCGTGGCGGCCTGGATCGGGAACGGGGTCGCGGCGCCGAGCTCGGCGAGTGCGCGGGAGATGTTGCCGCCGATGCCGAGGTCGCCGAAGGTCACGCCCTCGACGTCGGCCGCGACGGTGGCCTCGGCCTGGAGCTTCTCGAGCTTGACGTCGTCGGCCGGCACGTACGGCGTGCGGGTCTCGTCGCGGTCCGAGCGGTCGCGGCGCGGACGGTCCTCGTCGAACGAGCGGCGCGGGCGGTCGTCGAAGCGACGGGGGGCACGGTCGCGGTCGTCGCGGTCGAAGCGCTCGCGGCGGGGACGGTCCTCGTCGAAGGAGCGGCGCGGGGCGCGCTCGTCACGGTCGAACCGGCGCGGGGCACGGTCGTCCTGGTCACGACGTGGCGCACGGTCACGGTCGTCACGGTCGAAGCGACGGGGACGGTCGTCACGGTCGAAGCGACGCGGACGGTCGTCCTGGTCACGACGAGGTGCACGGTCGCGGTCGTCGCGGTCGAACCGACGCGGCGCGCGATCGTCGCGGTCGAACCGACGCGGCGCGCGTTCGTCGCGCTCGAACCGACGCGGCGCGCGATCGTCGCGCTCGAAGCGGCGGGGTGCACGGTCATCGTGGTCACGACGCGGTGCACGGTCACGGTCGTCACGGTCGAAGCGACGCGGGGCACGGTCGTCACGATCACGACGCGGCGCACGGTCACGATCGTCGCGGTCGAACCGACGCGGAGCGCGGTCGTCCTGATCGCGGCGGGGCCCGCGGTCGTCACGGTTCCAGCGGCTCTGGCCGCCCTCGCGGGGCTCCCAGTTCGGGCGCGCGGGACGGTCGCCCTGCGCGCCGCGGCCGCGACGCTCCTCGGCATCCCAGCGCTGCTTCTGGCGCGGCTGCGACGGATCGGCGGCGCGGAAGCCGCGGTGCTTGCTGCTGCGAGCGGCGGGGGTGCCGTTCGGGTGGCGGACGCGGTCGGAGGCACGGTTGTCCGCGCCGCCCTTGTTGTACGGGGCCATGGCTACTTTCCTGGGGTGCAGAACGTCCGCAGGGCCCGGCAGCGACATCGGCGCAGGCAGCGTGCGGAGAGGGGGTTCTTCCCGTCGCGGATCGACGTGAATCCAGCCCTCGAGCAACACACACCCAGACGAACACTCCGTGATCACAATGTCACGGCGTCGAGAGCCGACCGAGTGAGTCTACGCGATCCGGCGACGCGTGGCCAGCCCGTGCAGAGGTGAGGCGCGTGGCGGGGGCGAGCCGTGCCTCCCGGCCGGGTGGGAGCCCGGTCAGGACTCGGCGAGCCGACGACGCTGCTCGGCCACGTCGAAGTCCGCAGGCGGCCACGTGAGCTGCATGTCCTCGAGCGCGCGGAGCAGGAGCTGCTGCACCGCGAGCCGGGCGTACCACTTCCGGTTCGCCGGCACGACGTACCAGGGCGCCTGCGGGGTCGACGTCCGCTCGAGGGCGATCTGGTACGCCTCCTGGTAGTCGTCCCACAGCAGGCGCTCGTCGATGTCGCCGGGGTTGAACTTCCAGTGCTTGTCGGGCCGGTCGAGTCGGTCGCCGAGGCGTTCGCGCTGCTCGTCCTTCGAGATGTGCAGCATGACCTTGACGATCGTGGTGCCCGCCGCGACCAGGCGGTCCTCGAAGTCGACGATGGCCCCGTAGCGCCGCTCGATCTCCTCCGGCGGGGCGAACGACCGGACGCGCTGGATGAGGACGTCCTCGTAGTGGGAGCGGTCGAACACCCCGAGCTGTCCGGCTCCGGGCAGCTCGCGCTCGATCCGCCAGAGGAAGTCGTGCTCGCGCTCCTCGGCCGTCGGGGCCTTGAAGCCTGCGTAGTGGACACCGTTCGGGTCGACGGCACCGACGACGTGCGAGACGATGCCGCCCTTGCCCGCCGTGTCCATCGCCTGCAGCACGAGGAGCACCCGGCGTTCGTCGCCCGCCGTGGACGACGCGTGCAGGCGTTCCTGGAGCGCGGAGAGCCGGGCGGCGCCGGCGGCGAGCGCTTCGAGCCCGTCGATCTTCCGGCCGGGGAACCCCGGGGTGGCGTCGGGGTCGACGCGGTCGAGGCGGAAGCCCTCCTCGACGCGGAGCAGCGGTTCGGGGTCGGCGTTCCAGGCCTTGCGACGGCTCACGGGTCCTCCTGCGGGGTCTCGTCCCACTGCGGGTCTGGTCCCATCCTGGCACCGGGACCCCGTCCTGGCACCGGAGGCGGGCGCGCGGGCCGGGGCGCCGGGTTAGCGTTGTCGGGATGGGAACCGGACGCCGCACCGTGCTCGCAGTCGTCGGCGTGCTCGCGGCGCTGCTGACGGTGGCCGCCTGCAGCGCGGACCCGACCGGCGACCGGAACACGACCGTCACCGCGGACCCGGTCATCTACCCGCTGTCGCTCCGGTACCACGGGATCGACGTCGTCGCGGACGTACCGTACGGGTCCGCCCCGCTGCAGCGACTCGACGTGTGCCTGCCCGCGGACAGTCCTCCCGACACCACCGCCACGCCCACGGCCACCGCTGCGCCGTCCGCGGGAGCCACGACCTCGGGGGCCTCGGCCTCGGCCTCGGCGGACCCGCGGGCGCTCGCCCGGGCATCGAGCACCGCCAGGCCCGCCGTGATGATGATCCACGGCGGGAGCTGGTCGCACGGCGACAAGGCGACCGCCGCCTACCGGTCGGTCTGCCAGTACCTCGCGTCGGAGGGCTTCGTCACCTTCAACGTCGACTACCGGCTCGCTCCGACCGACCCGTTCCCGGCCGGCTTCGACGACGTCCGCCGCGCCCTCGACTGGGTCTTCCGGCCGGCGACGCTCGAGACCTACGACGTCGACCGGGACCGCGTCGGGCTGTTCGGTGGGAGCGCCGGGGGCAACCTCGCCGCCCTGCTCGCGGTCACCGACCACGAGTCACCCGCGTACGCCGAGGGCGACCGGATCCGGGCCGTCGTCGACCTGAGCGGTCCGACGGACCTGACGAGCCGCTCGACCGAGGCCGACGGGGTGTCCGCGTCGTTCCAGCGGAAGCAGCTGCTCTACCTCGGTTGCCGGACGTACTCGCGCTGTCCGGCGGCCGAGCGGGCATCGCCGACGTCGCAGGTGACGGCGGACACCCCGCCGTTCTTCATCGGGCACTCGACCGACGAGTTCATCCCGCTCTGGGAGTCGACGGAGTTCGCGACCGCGCTCCGGGACCACGACGTGCCGGTCACGTTCGTGCAGGTGGAGGGGACGGCGCACTCGATCGCCCAGCTCGACGAGGCCATGAGCAAGCGGGTCGTCGCGTTCCTGCGCGACCGGCTCGGCTGACGGGTCCCGACGCGCCACCCTGACGGACGGGAGGCACGCCGGCGGCCCGCACCGCGCCTCCCGTCCGCCGTCGGGTCGCCTGCGCGACGGATCGATGCCGCTGCGCCGGGGTCGCGCGGAATGCGTGGCAGACGTCGCCTCGCGATGTGGCAGTTCCGGTGCCACAGACCCGGGTTCTGCGTACCGGAACTGCCAGCGGCGCAACGGATCTCGCTGGTCCCGGCGCGACGTGCACCGGAACGGCCACGCACACCAGGACCTGCCGGTCTGGCGGTGTCGGCGCCGCGTCCCCTGCCCGGGTGCCACCCGGAGTCGGGACTGCTGGTCGTGGCGCGGTCGGCGCAGACTTCCGGGGTGACCGCCACCCCGACGCGCCCGATGACCGCCCCGACCACCTGGCACCACGCCTCTGCGATGTGGTCCGTGGTCGAGCTGCTCCTCGGGCTGTCGTTCTGCGCGACCGTCGCGTTCGGCGGGTACGCCGCTGCGACCGGTCACATGCAGGTGCTGTCGCAGGGCGCGGCGATCGTGTTCATCACGACCCTGGTGGTCGTCCTCGTGCACTGGTTCCGTGCCGTGGAGGCTTCCGAGCACTGACCCGCCCGCGGGCGAACCCTCGCACGGTGCGGGCGAGCGCCTCGCCCCGTGCTCGGGCGACCGTCCGTGCGTCGCCGGTTCAGTCCGCCGACGCGGTCGTCCGGCCGCGGGCCCCGCGACGCTCCTCGCGACGTCGCTTCCGGTCCTCGCGACGCTGCTGCCGCGCCTCCTTGCGGGTGATCCCGGCGGCGATCCGGTCGGCCCGACGCTCCCGGGCCCGCTCGACCACGAAGTAGAGCGACGGCAGCACCACGAGGGTCAGCAGTGTCGACGACACCAGGCCGCCGATCACCACGAGCGCGAGCGGCTGCGAGATGAACCCGGACTTGCCGGTCAGCCCGAGCGCCATCGGCACGAGCGCGAAGATCGTCGCGAGGGCGGTCATGAGGATCGGGCGGAGTCGTCGCGTCGCGCCTTCGACCAGGGCCTCGGCGACGCGGAGTCCCCGACGGCGGTACTGGTTCACCAGGTCGACGAGGACGATCGCGTTCGTCACGACGATGCCGACGAGCATGAGCAGGCCGATGATCGACGCGACGCCGAGCGGGATGCCGGTGGCGATCTGCAGCAGGAGCGCCCCGGTCGCGGCGAACGGCACCGACATCAGGAGCAGCAGCGGCTGGAGCAGGCTCCGGAACGTGGCCACCATGATCACGTAGACGATGAGGATCGCGACGAGGATCGCGAGGAACAGCTGGCTGAACGCGGACGACTGGCTCGACGCCACACCGCCGATCGACGCCGAGGCACCGCGCGGGAGCTGCAGCGCGTCGACGGCCGCCGTGACGTTCTGCACGGCCGCCCCGAGGTTCGTGGCGTCCGGGGTCACGGTGATCGTCGCCGTGCGGACCGCGTTCGAGGTCGTGATGGTCGTGGGACCCTCCGAGCGCTCGACCGTCGCGAGGTCGGACAGCGGGACCTCGCCCGTCGAGGTCGGGATCGCGAGCTTCTTCAACGCGGCGATCGTCGCCGGCGGGTTCGGGTCGGCGATGTACACGTCGAGCGTGGCGTCGTCGATTTCGACGCTGCCGGTGTCCCGCGGAGAGACGGCCGCCGCGACGAGGGCGCCGACCTGCTGCTCGGTGAGCCCGCGCTCCGCCGCCGCCTGCCGGTCGACCTGCACGGCGAGGTACGGCTCGGCCGCCGACAGGTTGCTCGTCGCCGCCGTGGTGCCGTCGACGCCGCGCATCTTCCGCAGCACCGTGTCGGCCGCGGTCCGGAGCTCCGCCTGGGTCGGCGCGGTGACGTCGACCTCGATGTCGCTCGAGCCGCCGAAGCCGCCACCGGCCGAGGACAGCGACACCTCGCCGACGTCCGCGATCCGTTCGATGCGGTCGCGCGCGGTGGACTGGATCGTGGGCTGGTCGGCCGCGGCGTCGGTCGTGACGTTGTACTGCACGGACGCCGAGGCACCGCCGCCGAAGGCCGCCTGGATGGACTGGCCGCTCGACCCGATGGTCGTCTGCACGGTCTCGACGCCCGTGACGGAACGCAGGGCCTCCTCGACCTTCGCCGCGGCGGTCGACTGGTCGTCGAGGCTCGTGCCCGGCTTCAGGTCCTGGGTGACGGTGAAGGTGTTCTGCCCCGAGTCGCCGAGGTAGTTCGTCTTCACGAACGGCACGGCGGCGGCCGTCCCGGCGAGGACGAAGAGGGCGAGTGCGAGGACGATCCAGGGGCGGCGCATCGCCCAGCCGAGGACCGGCCGGTAGCCGCGCTGGAGCCGGTCGGTGCGACCGGCGTCGTGCAGGTCGGCCGCCGAGGCCAGGGCACCGGTCGCGGCTCCGCTCATCGGGGCGTCCGCGGCCGTCGCGGTGTCCGCGCCCGGGGCGTCCGCGCCCGTCCCGGCGTGCCGGTGGGTCTTCGGCGGTCGGAGGAACCAGTACGCGAGCACCGGCACGATCGTCAGGGACACCAGCAGCGACGCGACCAGGGCCATGGTCACGGTGAGCGCGAAGGGCCGGAACAGTTCGCCGACCAGCTCCGCGACGAACGCCACCGGCAGGAACACCGCGACGGTGGTCAGCGTCGAGGCGGTGACCGCGCCCGCCACCTCACGGACGGCGTCGAGCACCGCCCGGGACCGGTCGACCCCGGGTTGCATGTGCCGCTTGATGTTCTCGATGACGACGATCGAGTCG
>NZ_BACW01000307.1:0-1474 GCF_000333315.1 Curtobacterium sp. B8 | reverse complement strand
CGGCAGCGTGAGCAGGTTGCCCTTGCTTCACCGTCGAGTTGCCGCGCTTCAGGATGTTCAGCTCGGCCGACACGTTCGTGTCCGAAGTTGAACAGGTTCTGCACCTGCAGCGGGACCGGGGATGTTGTCCGTCTTCGGCATCGTCAGCAGCGTGAGCTTGCCGTAGCCGGACGCCTTCTTGCCCGTGCCGGCGCCCCCGGCGTCCGAGTCGACCGCGAGGTACCCGGTCAGGACGTTCCGGCTGTCCGCGCCCCGACCCGACTGCTGCGGGATGTAGGTCGTGTAGAGCGAGTACTTCGTCTCGGACCCCGGCACCTTCATCGTCAGGTAGTAGGGGTCCTGCAGGTCCTCGGCGTTGGTCGTCGTCGTGGTCTGCGTGCCCAGGCCGTTCGTCGTCGTGTTGGTGATCGCGGACGAGCCGGAGGACGAGTCGCTGTTGGCTTCCTTCGTCGGTTCCTGCGGCGTCTGCCACGCGTCGTCACCCGAGTAGAACGAGTTCGCGTCGGTGACGTGGTACGTCGCGAGGATCGAGCGCTGCACCTTGAACAGGTCGGTCGGGTACCGCACGTGGTCGAGGAGCTCGGCGCTCATCGCGGACACCGGCTTCAACGTGCTCGGGAAGATCTTCTGCCAGGTCTTGAGGATCGGGTCCGTCGTGTCCCACGCGTAGAGCGTCACCTTGCCGGTGTAGGCGTCGACCGTGGCCTTCACCGAGTTCCGGATGTAGTTCACCTGGTCCGTGCTGTAGGCCGACGACTCCGCGCCGCTGATGCTCGCCTGCAGGCTCGCGCTCTGCGAGTACGGGTACGCGTTGGTGGTCGTGTAGCCGTCGACCACCCACACGATCCGGTGGTCCACGATCGCCGGGTAGGCGTCCTGGTCGGTCTGCAGGTACGGCGCGACCTTCTGGACCCGCTGGATGGGGTTGCGGTCGTAGAGGATCTGCGAGTCGGCGTTCACACGCTGCGACAGCAGGATCTGCTCCGACTGGAACTTCGCGGCGTAGACGAGCCGGTTGAAGAAGTTGCCGATGCTCGGCCCACCGTCCGCGGCGTACGTCGTCGTGGCGTTCCCGCCGTTGCTGGCGTCGTCGCTCTCCTCCGAGCCGGACGGGTAGTCGAGCTCGATGTTCTTCGAGCCCTTCGGCGCGCCCACGATCGAGTACTGCGGCGAGTTCTCGCCGAAGTACACGCGCTGCTGGAAGTCGCCGAGGGCGCCGCTGGACGGGATGCCGGACTCGAGGAAGACCGGCTTGCCGTCGCTCGCGCGCTGGTTGCCGTACGCCGCGGCCACGCCGTAGCCGTGCGTGTAGACGAACGTCCGGTTGTACTGCGTGTTCGTCTTGGCGCTCAGCCCGTCGAGGTTGATGTCACGGACCGCGATCACCGTGTCCTCGGTCTGCCCCTTGATGTCGTAGCGGTCGACGTCGAGGGTGTCCGGGAACTTGTAGTACTGGCGGTACTGCTGGAGCTGG
>NZ_BACW01000308.1:0-2920 GCF_000333315.1 Curtobacterium sp. B8 | reverse complement strand
TGCCCGTACTGGCTGGAGCCCTGCCCGTCCTGGCTGCCGCCCTGGCCGTACTGGCTGGAGCCCTGCCCGTACTGGCTCGACTGGCCGCTGCCCTGGCCGTACTGGCTCGGCTGGCCGTACTGGCTGCCGCCCTGGCCGTACTGGCCCGGCTGGCCGTACTGGCTGCCGCCCTGGCCGGAGCCGGACTGGTCCTGCTGCCCGTAGGCGGAGCCGTGCGCTCCGTAGGGGCTCTGCTGGCCCGACTGGCCGTACTGGCCCGTCTGTCCGCCGCTGCCCTGGCCGTACTGGCCCGCGCCCGCGGCGGGGTACGGCGCCGTGTACTGCGACGTCGCCTGCTCGCCCGCGCGCGGGAACACGTCGGTCTCGTTCGCGGTGGCTGGCTCGATCACGTCGGTGTGGTCTGCTGCCTGGCGGTCGTCAGCCGCGAGGGAGTCGTTCGGCGCGGACGTGGTGCCCTCGGCGGACGTGGTCTCGTTCGTCTCGTCCGGACGGCGGTCGTCGTCCTGCCCGTGGGGCGTGTTGTCGCTCATGCTGGACGTGCTCCTTTCAAGCACGTGCAGTCTGTCGCACCGACCTGAGCGCCGGTACCGGCCGGGCTGCACGTGACCTATGGCGATCGTATGCGTGCGCTGAGGACGTCCGCCGCGGTCCTGGTCCGGCCCACCGCTAGGTTGGGTGACGTCCGGCACGTTCGACCCGCAGCGGAGGGACCACCATGCGACTCGAGGGACCCTGGCTGCGCGCGGCCGAGGGAGCGATGCTCCTGGGACCGGACGGCGTCCCGGCACCCACCGTCTTCGCCGAGATGAGCGCCCTCGCCGCCGCGACCGGGGCGATCAACCTCGGCCAGGGGTTCCCCGACGAGGACGGCCCGCGGGAGGTCCTCGAGGCCGCCGTGCAGGCCATCCGCGACGGCGCGAACCAGTACCCGCCGGGGCGTGGGATCCCGGACCTCCGTGCGGCGATCGCCGAGCACCAGGCGCGCTGGTACGGCCTCGACGTCGACTCCGACCGCGAGGTCCTGGTCACCGCCGGCGCCACCGAGGCGCTGGCGGCGACGCTCCTCGCCCTGGTCGAACCCGGCGACGAGGTGATCACCTTCGAGCCCTTCTACGACGCCTACGGGGCGCTCGTCCGGCTCGCCGGCGGGACGCACGTCACGGTGCCGCTCACCGCGCCGGACTTCCTGCCCGACGAGACGACGCTCCGCGCGGCCTTCTCGGACCGGACCCGCGTCGTCCTCGTGAACACGCCGCACAACCCCACCGGCCGCGTCCTACCGCCCGAGGTCCTCCGCACCGTGGTCGAGCTCGCCGAGCAGTACGACGCCGTGGTGGTCACCGACGAGGTCTACGAACACCTCACCTTCGCCACGCCGCACGTGCCGATCGCCACCCTCCCGGGAGCGCGCGACCGCACCGTCACGATCTCGAGCGCTGGGAAGACCTTCAGCACGACCGGCTGGAAGATCGGGTGGCTCACCGCTCCCCCGGCGCTCGTCGACGCGATCACCACCGTCAAGCAGTTCCTGACCTTCGTGAACGGTTCGCCGTTCCAGCCCGCGGTCGCCGCCGGGCTCCGACTGCCGACCGAGGTCTTCACCGGCATCGCGGCCACGCTCGCCGCGAAGCACGAACTCCTCGCCGACGGGCTGCGCCGTGCCGGGTTCGACGTCATGCGACCGGACGGCGGGTACTTCGTCATCGCCGACGCCGCGCCCCTCGGCTTCGCGGACGCGCGCGAGTTCTGCCTCGCGCTCCCCGGACGGGTCGGCGTCGTGGGTGTGCCGGTGTCCGCCTTCGTCCGACCAGACCACCAGTCGGGCTACCGATCGCTCGTGCGCTTCGCGTTCTGCAAGCAGCGGCCGGTCCTCGAGGACGCAGCCGCCCGCCTCGCGGCGCTCACGCCGACCGCCTGACCGCCGGACTGGAGGCACGGATCGCCTCCGCCACGCCGGCGGCGTCCGTCAGTCGCGCGGCACGACCTCGTACCGGCGGAGCGCGAGGGACGGGTTCACCGACCGCACCGCCGCGGTGACCTCGGTGTCGATCGTCGCCACGAGCAGCCCCGGGGTCGCGCCGGCAGCGCCGACCGCCACGCCCGCCGGGTCGAGCACGACCGAACCGCCCACGCCGATCGGCGGCGTCTGACCGACGCCGACCACCCACACGGTGTTCTCGATCGCGCGCGCCGTGAGGAGGGTCCGCCAGTGGTGCTCCTTGCCCGGCCCGCGCACCCACTCGGCGGGCAGCACGACCACGTCGGCGGCGCCGTGCTCCGGCGCAGCCAGACGCCGGGTGACCTCGGGGAACCGCAGATCGTAGCACGTCTCGAGCCCGACCCGCACGCCGTCCAGCTCGAAGACCGGGAGCTGCTCCGGGTCACCGGCGTCGATGCGGTCGGACTCCCGCGACCCGAACGCGTCGTAGAGGTGCACCTTCCGGTAGGTCCCGACGAGCGAGCCGTCGGGCCGGACCGCGACGAGCGTGTTCCGGAAGCGTGCGGGGTCGTCGGCCGTCTCGGCGACACCGACCACGAGCGTCAGGCCGGTGTCCACCGCGATCGCCCGGAGTTCGGTGACGAAGGGCCCGTCGAGGGCCTGCGCCGCGGCGACGAACCGGTCGTCGATGTCGGCCGTGAAGTAGGAGCTGTACTCCGGCGTCACGAGCAGCTGTGCCCCGCGCTGCACGGCCTGCTCCGCGAACCGCCGGATCGTCGCGGCGTTCGCCACGGGGTCGTCCACGGGAGCGAACTGCGCGGCCGCGATCGTCAGGATGCCCATGCCGCGAGCGTACCGGCGACGGACTCCGGCGCGACCACGGCCCGGCAGCGAGGACGGCCCGGGAACGACGAAGGCCCCGGTCCGAGTGGACCGGGGCCTTCGTGTGACGCTTGGTTGCGGGGGCAGGATTTGAACCTA
>NZ_BACW01000309.1:0-2790 GCF_000333315.1 Curtobacterium sp. B8 | reverse complement strand
AGGGGCGCTTCCGTCCCTGAGGCGCTGCGCCGCCGGGCCCGCGTCCGTTCGCCGGGCTCGGTGCCGCTGTCGTACGCGTCCGTCCGTCCGCCGGGCCGGTGCGCGCGCGTCGCGGTCGTCCGACGGAGCCGTCGTCGCACGACAACGGCCACGTCGCTCCCCCGCGCCGGCAACGCTCCGCGCCCGCGCCCGCGCCCGGACCAGCCCGCGCCCGTGCCCGCGAACCCGCCCCAGCCGGCGCTGCGCTGCCGGGCCCGCGTCCGTTCGCCGGGCTCGGTGCCGCTGTCGCTGTCGCACGCGTCCGTCCGTCCGCCGGGCCGGTGCGCGCGCGTCGCGGTCGTCCGACGGAGCCGTCGTCGCACGACAACGACCACGTCGCTCCCCAGCGCTGGCAACGACCCGCGCCCGCGCCCGCGCCCGGACCAGCCCGGCACCCGGACCAGCCCGCACGCGAACCAGCCCCAGCCGGCGCCGCGCCCTACCGCGCCGCGAGCCGCCCGCGCACGTACCGCCACGGCCCGCCGAGCGCCGCGACGAGCTCCGCCCGCTTGAGCCCCGCCGTCGCCGCACGGAACTCGTCGTCCACCGGCCACCCGCCGACCGCGTCCACCGCTGCCGAGACCTGGTCGCCGCTGCCCTGCCCGAGCGCGCCGAGCTGCCGGAGCGCCCCGACCGACCGCCGGAGCACGGCGAGGGCGGTCCCGGGCCGGCTCATCAGCTTCGCGACCCAGGCCCCGAGGCCCGTCCCGTACCCGAGTGCCTGTGATCGCAGGGCCTCGCGGTCGGCGCGGTGCTTGTGCCAGACGATCGCGGAGGGCTCACGGCGAGCGCCCCGCCCGGAGACAGCACCCGCGTGAAGAGGTCCGGGTCCTCGCCCGCACGCGCCGGGGTGCCGGGGCCGAGGGCGACGTCGAACCCGCCGAGCTCGAGCGCCGCCTCGCGCCGGAGCGACATGTTCGCGCCGGTCCCGAACGCCC
This sequence comes from Curtobacterium sp. B8, assembly GCF_000333315.1. Lineage (NCBI taxonomy): Bacteria > Bacillati > Actinomycetota > Actinomycetes > Micrococcales > Microbacteriaceae > Curtobacterium > Curtobacterium sp. B8. The sequence continues at coordinate 1,813 of NZ_BACW01000309.1, read as the reverse complement.
CGACCGAGAACGGGAACAGCGGCAGGTCCGCCGGCGGCTCCGCGGTCCGGTACACCCGGCGGTCGGTGTTGCGCGCCCAGGTGACCCGTTCGTCGAAGTAGCGCTGCGTCGGGGTGCGGAGCTCCCCGCTCGGCACGAGCCCGGTCACGCAGACGACGTCCGCGTCGCGGGCGTACGCGGCGGCGAGCGCCGCTGCCCACCACGCGTCGACGACCACGTCGTCGTCGACGAAGGCGACGACGTCGCCGGTGGCCGCCGCGAGACCGGCGTTGCGTGCACGCGAGACCCCGGCACGGGCCTCCAGGACGTACTGCAGGCGTGCGTCCGCGAACGACGCGACCACGTCGCGGGTGGCGGACGTGCTCGGCGCGTTGTCGACGACGATCACTTCGAGGTCGTCCCACTCCGACGCCAGGACCGACGCGACGCAGCGTCGGACGTCCTCGGGTCGGTCGCGGGTGGCGACGACGACGGTGATGCGGCCGACGGGCGCGCCCGTCGGCCCGGCCGGGAGGCCCGTGGCGCGGAGTGCGCGCAACGCGCGTGCCGTCTCGGCCGGGTCCAGGGCGCCGCCCGGTCCGATCGCGACGTCGACGGACCCCGCGAGTTCGCGGCCGTCGCGGACGAGGAGCCGCGCGCGACGGAAGCCCTCGGCGTCGGCGAGCACGACCGCGTCGGCCGCGAGTGCCCGGTGCCGGTCGACGGCACCGACCCAGGCCGCTCCGGGCCAGGTCGGCGGCTCCGCGGCGGGCATCGCGGGCTGCAGGGTGAGCACGCCGGTCATCGTGGGACGGTCGGTCATGCTCCGATGCTCCGGTGGTGGCGTGCGGGGGTCAACGAGGGCCCCCGGCGCGTGCGCGGACCTTGCGGTTTGCCGCCACCTGACAGCCGGCGCTCCCCTAAGATCGTGGGGATCCCGGGCATCAGGTCGGGGCACGAGGAGGACGCATGCCGCTGGACCCGATGCCCGAGTCCTCCGCCGTCCTCGAAGTCGTGCTCGAGGACGCCCCGACGTGTGTCTGCGGTCACGTGCGGGACGCGCACGAGCACTACCGTCCCGGCACCGACTGCGCGCTCTGCGACTGCCCCCGGTTCCGCAAGAAACGCTGATCAGGGGCCAGGGTGCGGGAAACCGCTGCTTCCCCGCACCCGGTCCGACCCCGCCTTGTCGGTGTTCGGCGGCCACCGTAGCGTCGCGGACATGGCCAACTCCCCCGCCGTGGCGTGCGTCGTCCTCGCCCACGAGGACCCGGCACACGTCCGTCGCCTGATCGAGGCGCTCGACCCGTTCCCGGTGTTCCTGCACTGCGACGCGCGGACGCCGGACGACGTGTGGGCCGCGATGACCGCCGACCTGCCCGCACGGGTGCGCCTGCTGCCGCGGATGCGCACCGGCTGGGCGCGCTGGGAGAACGTCGCCGCCGAGGTCGAGGGCTACCGGGCCGCCCTCGCGGAGACGGACGTGTCGCACGTCGCGGTCCTCACCGGCAGCGACTACCCGCTCGGGAACCCGGCGGAGCTGACCGCGCTGCTCGAGGCGAACCACGGGACCTCGTTCCTCGGCGTGCACCCGCTGCCGTGGTCGGAGTGGGGTCGTGGGGGCGGCCTGCCGCGCCTGCGGTTCCCGCACTGGGCGTGGCGCAAGCACATGATCCGTGTCCCCGTCCCGCGTCGACTCCCCCGCGGCGTCACGCCCGCCGGTGGGTCGCAGCTCAAGGTCCTCGCACGGGAGCACGCCGACGCCGTCGTGCGCGCCGTCGACACCCGGCCGGACCTCGTCCGGTTCTGGCAGCGCGTGTGGATCGCCGACGAG
>NZ_BACW01000310.1:0-8413 GCF_000333315.1 Curtobacterium sp. B8 | reverse complement strand
GCCGGGCTCGTCAAGGAGCAGCGGCTCGACTCCTGGTACCGCAGCGTCGACCCCGTGGTGGTGCGCGACATCGCCACGCGGCCGCTCGCCCGGCTGTGGGAGCGACGAAAGCGGGACGCCGACGCGCTGCACGTCCGGGTCGGGGTGGCCGAGGTGCCGCTCGCCGCGAACTTCCAGGGCGGCTCGTCCCGCCACACCGGCGCCCACCACGTCGGGGTCGCGCCGGCCCCCGTCTCGGTCGACCTCGGTGCCGGTGTGGTCGGGGTCGCCGGTCCCGCCGACGTGACCCGCGCGCTCGTCCGCTCGATGCTCGCGGCGGTCGCGGCGCTGCGCTCCCCGCGCGACACCCGGATCGTCGTGGTGTGCGGCGACGACGCGGCGCCGGAGTGGGCGTGGACGCAGTGGCTGCCCCAGACGCAACAGGCCGAGGACGGCGCGCTCGCGCTGATCGGCAACACCGACGACTCCCGGCGTGAGCGCCTCCGCGACCTCGCCGCACTCGTGCAGGTGCGCAGCCGCGCTGGTTCCGCGGTGAGCGCCGGCGACTTCGACACCGACGTCGTGGTGGTCGTCGACGGCGCCCGCGACTACCGCACGCTCCCCGGGATGGTCCAGGTGCTCGAGCAGGGCGCGCGGGTCGGCGTCCACGTCGTCGCCCTCGACACGGACCGGGCCCGGTTGCCCGAGGAGTCGCGCACCGTGATCGCCGTCGACCACGACGACCGCTCGCTCGCACGGCTCGAGTCGGACGCCGCGTACCACGCGTCCGTGCTGCTCGACGGGCTCTCCGTGCCGACCGCCGAGCGCATCGCCCGCAGCCTCTGCTCCATCCGCCACGTCTCGGGCGTCGGCGACGAGGGCATGCTGCCGACGAGCGTCCGGTACGTCGACCTCCTCGGCGTCGACCTCGACGACCCCGCGCCGATCGTCGCCCGCTGGCAGCGCGCACCGCGTCGGACGCACGTCGTGGTCGGCGCGAGCGCGGACGGGGAGTTCGCGATCGACATCGCCGCGGACGGCCCACACGCCCTCGTCGCCGGCACCACGGGTTCCGGCAAGTCCGAGTTCCTGCAGGCGCTCGTGGTGTCGCTCGCCATGGCCAACCGGCCGGACGCGCTCAACTTCGTCCTCGTCGACTACAAGGGCGCGTCGGCGTTCGCGGACTGTTCGCGCCTGCCGCACACGGTCGGCATGGTGACGAACCTCGACGCCCGCGAGACCGAGCGCGCCCTCACCTCGCTCGACGCCGAGCTGAAGCGCCGGGAGACCGCACTCCGCGTCCCGGAGCTGAACGTGAAGGACGTCGACGCCGCCTGGGCGAAGGACCCCGACGCCGCCGCGCGGAACGGGCTCGCGCGACTGATGATCGTGATCGACGAGTTCGCCGAGCTGAAGACCGAGCACCCGGACTTCATCGACGGCCTCGTCCGCATCGCCCGCGTCGGCCGGTCCCTCGGCGTGCACCTCGTGCTCGCGACGCAGCGGCCGAGCGGCGTCATCACGCCCGAGATGCAGTCGAACATCAACCTCCGCGTCGCGCTCCGCGTCACCGACCGCGCCGACTCCACGGACGTGCTCGGTTCCCCCGAAGCCGCGCTCATCAGCCAGTCGACGCCCGGTCGCGGGTTCGTCCGGGCCGGGCTCGGTGCGCTGCCGAGCGGGTTCCAGACCGCGCGCGTCGCCGGCATCCGACAGGGCGTGCAGCGGGTCCAGCGGCAGCTGCCGAAGGTCGCCGCGGTCGACTGGGAGGGCCTGGCCTACCCGCCGCGGTTCCCGGTGAAGCGGCACGCGGCGGCTCCGGTCGACCACGACGACACCGACCTCCGGGCACTCGTCGACGTCGTCACCCGCGCCACCGAGGCGATGGGCATCCCGAAGAACGCCTCACCGTGGCTGATGCCGCTCCCCGCGCTGCTCCCGCTGACGCAGGTGGCCGGCGGCACCGGGGCGCCGACGACGATCACGCTCGGCATCGAGGACGTGCCGGGGCAGCAGACCCAGCGGCCGCTCGTGTGGGACCTCGAGGCCGGCACGCACCTGCTGTTCCTCGGCGCGGCCCTCTCGGTCGCACCACCGCGCTCCGCACCGTGCTCGCGCAGGCCGTGGAGCGCATGAGCCCCGCCGACCTGCACCTCTACGTCATCGACCACGGCAACGGCGGGCTCCTGCCGCTCGCGCAGGCACCGCACACCGGCGCGGTCGTCACGCCGCTCGAGCCCTCCCGGCTGCCGCGGCTCATGGACCGCCTCGTCGCCGAGCTCGCACGCCGCCAGGCCGTGCTGTCCCAGGCCGCCGTCGGCACCATCGTCGAGCAGCGTCGTACGGCAGCGTCCGACGCCGACCGGTTGCCGTACATCGTCGTCGGGGTCGACGGCTGGGACCGTGCCACGAGCTCGATGCAGCCCGAGGACCTCCTGCCGATCCGCGACCAGATGACCCGGGTCCTCCGCGAGGGCCCCGCGGCCGGCATCCGCGTCGCCGTCACCGGCGACCGGACCGTCTCGTCCGACAAGATCGCCGGGTTCATCAGCGAGCAGTACGTGCTGCCGATGCGCGACACGAACGACTACCGGAGCGCCGGGGTCATGGTCCGCGAGCTCCCCGAGAGCGTCCCCGCCGGCCGGGTGTTCTTCGGGCCGACCGTCCGCGAGGCCCAGCTCGCCGTCCTCGGGCAGGACGCCTCCGCCGAGGCGCAGACCGCCGCCCTCCGCGGCACGGTCGAGACCGCACGCGTCCGCTGGACGGAGCAGACCGACAGCACGGACGCCACGGACGCCGCGGACACCACCGACGCCCGAGGCACCGCCGGTCCCCGCCCGTTCCGCGTCGACGCGCTCCCACCCCGCATCTCCCTCGCCGACTCGCAGGACCTCCCGGTCGCGGCCCGCTCGAACCCGACCGGGCCGACGATCGGCGTCGGCGGCGACGAACTCGCCCGGATCACCCTCGACTGGCCGGCGGCCGGCGGGTTCCAGGTCGTCGGCGAGCGCGGCACCGGGCGCTCCACCGTGCTCACCGCGATCGCGCACCAGCTCGTCTGGACCGGCGCACCCGTCATCGCCGTCGCCACGAAGGACTCGGTGTTCACGGCCTGGGCACGCGAGGTCGGCGTGCCGCTCCTCGCCGACCCGATGGGCTTCATGGACCTCGCCCCGGCGCTCGGCCGGTACGACGACCCCTCCGGACCCGTCACCGTGCTCGTCGACGACGCGGAGCTCGTGGCGAACACCCCGCTCGAGAACTCCCTCATGGGCGAGAAGGCGCGGTTCGTGTTCGTCGTCGCGACCAACCCGGACGCCGCCGCGAAGACCTTCTCCGGGCCGTACGGCGAGGTCCGGCGCACCCAGGAGGGCCTGCTGCTCTCCCCGACGAGCGCCCTGATGGGCACGCAGCTCTTCGGCCAGAAGGTGCCGAAGTGGATGGTCGGCCGCCAGCCCGCCGGCGGCGGCGCGCTGCACCGTCGCGGCGAGTGGACGCAGGTGCAGGTGCCCGACCCGGCCGCCTGACGGACGGTGGCCGGGAGCACGCGGTGATCCGGGCCTCCCGGGCCACGTAGGGTGGTCCGCATGGCTGCACGCTGCTCGTACTGCGGGGCCGAGCTGCGCCCGAACAGCATGTTCTGCCTGGCCTGCGGCCAGCTCGCCACGGGTGGTCGGCGCTCGACGCCGGTCGCCGTCGGCGACACCGCGGACGTCCCGCCGCAGCCCTCCGCGTCGGTCCCGCCACCGCCCGCCCGTCCCGGCCCCGCTCCCGCGACCGGCCTGGAGGCACGGCGCGCGCCCATCACGCCGGCCCCGTCCGGCGCCCTCCCGCAGCTGGTCTTCACCACCGGGCAGACGCTCCTCGTCGAGGAGGGCACGGTCCTGGTCGGCCGTCGTCCCGACGAGATCGCGGCCCGCGAGGGTGCCCGTGCCTTCGCGGTCGACGACCCGGACCGGTCGATGTCGCGCGTGCACGCGGCGCTGCAGTTCGGGCCCGACGGGCTGCGCGTCGTGGACCGGGGGTCCGGGAACGGCACCGTGCTCCGCCGTGGTGACCGGGAGGACCGGTGCCCGGAGGGGCTCGCCGTCGAGCTCGTGCCGGGGGACGAGCTGTGGTTCGGGTCGGTGGGGGCGCGGGTGCGGTGACGGGGTCGGTGGGATCGTGATTCTGGACGACGCGACGCGGGACAGCTGGCGGGCCTTCTTCGCGCAGGACGGACGCTTCGAGGTCCGGTACGACGCCGAGCGCTTCCGTCGCATCGCGGCGAAGAACCTCCGCGACGGTGTGCTGCTGCTGGTCGTCGTCACGGCTGTCCTCGTCGCCGCCGTCGCCTGGGGCCGCACCGGACCGATCGTCCTCGCTGCGCTGCTCTTCGTCGTCGGTGCGATCCTCGGCATCGTGCTCCTCCGGCGTCGCCTCGCCCTGCTCCGTCCCGCGGGAGGCCAGCCGGGGCTGCTGCTCGGCGTGTCCAACATCGGGCTCCACACCCCGCTCGTGCCGCTCGTCGACTGGTCGGAGGTCCGTGCGGTGTTCGCGGTGGACGAGTCGGCGCGGACTGCTCGGCGTCTGGCACGGCCGGGTCTGGCGGGGACGGCTGCGCGGTGGGCTGCCGGGAACGGCGGGGCCACGCGCCACCTGTGGTTCCTGCTCGAGGACGCTCCCGCGCTGCGCTCGCGTGTCGTCGACCAGCGCTGGGTGCGGGGCTTCGAGACCTTCCCGAACGTGGACGGTCCCGCGTTCGCGCAGTACGTCCTCGACCTCGACACGGTCCTCTCGCCGCGCGACACGGACCGGATCACGGCAGCGGTCCTGGTCCAGGCACAGGCTCGCGGCATCCACGCGGTCGAGTCGTCCGGCGCTGCCGACTTCGCGGAGTACGCGAGCCTGCTCAGCGGCGTGGCCGTCGACGGGGTCGTGCCGGACCGGCCGACGAGCACCACCGGCAACCCGTTCAGGTCCTGACCAGCTCTGCCTCGCGCTCGTCCCCCGCATGTAGGCTGCTGCGCGGATTCCGACGACGAGGGGCTGCGATCCGATGAACGCGAACGAGCCGATGAACCCGGGCGTGCCGGACGGCGGGGCGCCGACCGGGCTCGACCCGGTGACCGTGAAGCCCGATCCGGCGCGTTGGGCGTCCGTGGTCCGGCGTGAGCGACTCACCCTGATCGGCACCGTGGTCGTCGTCGTCGCGCTCGAGGTCGTCACGAGCCTGCTCGGTCGGCTCGGGCCGATCATCATCGCGCACGGCGTCACGATCGTCGCAGCCTTCTACTTCTTCGCCGTCCTGCGGTTCCGGCGCAACCGCCTGGCGCAGACGCTGGGCGACCCGGACCGCGGCATCACCGTCTCCGACGCCGGGGTCGACGTCCCGCTGCTCGGGCTCGTGCGCTGGGACGAGATCCCCGCCGTGTACACCGTCTACGACCAGGCACGCGCCGACCGGTACGCGCAGTCCGGTGGGATCAAGGGCTTCGCCGAGCGGTGGACCCAGGCGGTCGGGTCGGCGAACCACTACCTCACGGTCGCGCTCCAGGACGGACCGGCGATGCGGCAGCGGGCACGGCCACAGCAGTTCCGTCGCTGGGTGAAGCTCTGGGCACGGAGCGGTGCGCCGGACTTCGGAGCGATCCAGATCATCGGGGACGTCTACTACTCGGACGCCGACGCGGACCGGCTGGACCGGGCGCTGCGGGCGCAGGCCACGCGGCGCGGGCTGCCGAACTCGCGATCGGCGACCATGCTCGACCAGGGGGAGTTCTTCCGGACCAACTCGGGGATCGCGGTCTTCGACGGCAAGACGGGGGTGTGAGGTGACCGACATTGCCGCCGTCGAGTTCTGCAGCCGCTACCGCGGCCCCGTGATGGAGGTCCTCACCGGCGCCGTCGGTGCCCAGGGTGCGGACGGGTTCCGGCCGGTCAGCGCGGCAGTCGAGCGGCTCCGGGCGATCACCGAGGACGCGCGGGCGCTCGCGCTCGACGAGGGCCTCGCACGCTGGGTGGCGGCGGCACCGGTGTTCTTCGCCGAGGTCGACCGGGCGCTCGACGCCCAGGACGCCCGAGCGCTCTGGGCCGCGGTCACGCACCCCGAGCACGGCGTCGACCTCCTCGGTCGGGCATGCGCCGGACAACCGGGTTGGTGACGAATACTTTCGTTGCAGGGTGCAGCATCGGTTATGCTGCTCCGGTCGGCCCCCGGACGGGGGTGGGCACTCATCGGGGGGTAGGTCGATGATCGACCCCAGGGACACGTGTGTTTCTTGGAGGGAACCATGGCGGACATCCGCGTCACTTCGGAGTCGCTCTCGGGCGTCTCGAACCAGCTGCAGTCCGGCTCGCAGTCCATCGAGTCGCAGCTGCAGAACCTCAAGTCGCTCGTCGACGGCCTCGTCGGGGGCGACTGGTCGGGCGCCGCGTCGTCGTCCTTCCAGGACCTCTACCAGCAGTGGGACCAGTCGGCCGTGCAGCTGAAGGAGTCGCTCGCCGGCATCAGCCAGCTGCTCTCGCGCGCGGCCCTCTCGTACGAGGAGTCGGAGAACTCGATCTCGGGCACGTTCCGCTGATCCGGACCGGGCAGCCCCGCCGAGGGCTGCCCGGACCAGTCCGCTCCAGCCGCTGACCGGCTCACCACCGGTCGCTCGACGGCCGATCCACGGGGGAGACCATGGCGCAGTACCGAGTCCGCACCGAGACGCTCGGGCAAGTGGCACAGACGTTGCAGTCCGTCGTCACCACGTTCGAGTCACAGGTGGGGTCGACGAACTCGCACGTGCAGAGCGTCGTCGACGTGCTCTGGAAGGGCGAGGACGCTGCGACGTTCCAGAAGTCGTGGACCGACTTCCAGGCCGGCTCCGCGGCGCTCGCAGCGACGCTCCGCGACCTCGCCGAGCGGCTCCGGCAGGCCGGTGTCTCCTACGAGCTCAACGAGACCGGCCTCTCCGGCAACTTCCTCGAGAACGAGCAGGTCGTCCCGGTCCGCCGCATCGAGGGGACCGAGGGCGCCGCGAGCACGCCGGACGCGCAGGATGGCGGCAACGTCGTCGTCACGAGCGGGGTGACGGCGGGCAACGGCAACGCCGACGAATCCGGACGGAACCGCCGCATCGCCACGATGGACGCCACCGCGACGCTGCAGGAAGGGACGGCCGATGAGTGAGCAGCAGGCCGACATCGCCACCCTCACCCAGCTGGTGCAGTCCATGACCCAGCTGCACGAGTACTGCCTCCTGCTCCAGCAGGGTGCGCAGTCCTTCGCGGCCGTGCTCCCGGCCGAGTGGCAGGGCGCGGCGATGGCGTCGTTCCAGGCCACGTTCCAGCAGTGGTCGGCCCAGGCGACGACGCTCGCGGAGGCAGCCGACGGCCTGACGAAGCACTCGCAGCTCGTGCTCCAGGCGTACCAGCAGACCATCGACGCGCTCAACACGGCCTGGACCGACTTCAGCGCGCAGCTCGCATGACCCGCGGCGACGGACGAGGGGACCCCACCGCATGACCGACGTACGGCTCGACGCCTTCGGCATCGCCCGCGACGGCAACGACATGGCGACCGCCTCGCACGACCTCGCGACGGCGTGGACATCGCTCCAGAGCGTGCTCTCCGGGTCCGGCGGGATGGCCGGTCCGGATGAGGCGTCGAAGGAGTGGATCGACTCCTACGACAGCATCGCGAAGCAGGCCGGCGAGGCGAGCGAGGGCGTCGCCACGGCACTCGCAGCGTTCGACTCGATCATGGGCGCGACCGGCCAGGCCTACAAGCGTGCCGAGCTCGCCGGTGCCCTGCAGGACAGCGACGGTGGCATCTCGGTCCCGACGCACGAGGTCAGCCTCGACACCTCCGTCCCGACCGCGATGGGCGAGGGGTGGCCCGGCGCGCTCGGCGAGTTCCAGGGCTGGGTCGAGGAGGCCCTCGCCTCGATGGGTCTCCACCTCCCGCTCGCCGACACCGACAAGATGGGCACGGCCGTCAGCGCCTGGCGGGCCTACGACGACCAGCTCCAGTCGATCACGAGCAGCGTCGCCGCATCGCTCGCCGTCGCGAGTTCGTCGGACATCCCGCAGTGGGCGTCGATGTCCTCCGCACGCTCGTCCGTCGTGACGACGCTCGGCCAGATGTCCACCGCGGCCGGTGCCGCCGTGGAGGCGCTCGACGCGCTCATCGACCAGACCGTGTCCGCGCGCAACGAGATCATGGACATCGTCAAGGAGCTCGCCATCGCGGTGGGCGTCGAGGTCGGTGTCAGCATCGCGCTGAGCTTCTTCACCTTCGGCGCGTCCGCGGTGGTCGGAGCGGCGGCGACGTCGGCGACCGTGATGCGGTTCGTCGTCCGGATCGCCGAGGTCATCCAGCGACTCATCACCCTGTCGCGGATCCCGCGCGAGGCCATCGAGAACGGCGTCCGCCTGTTCCAGGCCGTCGGACGCGGGTCGAAGTTCG
>NZ_BACW01000311.1:0-7816 GCF_000333315.1 Curtobacterium sp. B8 | reverse complement strand
CACCGCGGTGTCCCAGCCCCAGTAGATGAAGATCGCGGTGAGCATCGCCGGCGCGATCACCGAGCCGAAGTCCATGCCGCTCGGCCAGAGCCACGACAGCGACGGGGCGATCGACCCGTCGACTCCGTGCCCCGTGCCGACGCGGACGAGGGCGACCGAGGCGAACATGACGAGGACGAGCACCTCGACGCCGAGGAGCACGTACTGCAACCGCGCCGAGACCTCGACCCCGACGTAGCAGATGACGGTCATCACGGCGATCCAGAGCACACCGGCGACGGTCGACCACAGGGTGCTGCTCCCGAGCGCGCTGATCGCCGGGTCGTTCGTCACCGTGCCGACGAACGTGTACCCGTACGAGCCGGCGATCTGCGCGAGGTTCGCCATGACGATGACGTCGGCAGCGATGATCCCCCACCCGCCGAGCCACCCGGTGACGGCACCGAACGCGCGGGTCGCCCACGTGAACGTGGTCCCGCAGTCCGGGTCTTCCGTGTTGAGCTCCTGGTACGCCACGGCGATCATCCACATCGGGATGAACGCCAACAGCATGATCGCGGGCGCCTTGACCCCGGCGAGCAGGGCTCCGCCGCTCGCGACCACGAGGCCGAGACTGGCGGCCAGACTGTACGCCGGCGCCGTGGACGAGATGCCCATCACGACACTGCCGAACAGGCCGAGCGTCCCGGTTCGCAACCCCTTGTCGACCGCGGTCGTGTCCGTGGTCGCCGTCACCACTCCACCATCACGCATGACCAGCCACCTCTCGGATGTGCCAGGCGACGATTTCCGTCGTCGCGGATCCGCAGCACCGTGGATCCGAGCACTGAAACTAGCGCTTCGCGACGGGATCCGCACTACCCTGTGATGATCGTGATCCGCCGTCGAGAGGAGCACCAGCGTGGACACCTCCTCGTGGGACGTCGTCGTGGTGGGCGCCGGGGTCGCCGGACTCGCGGCAGCACGGCTGTTGCAGGACGCCGGACGCCGGGTCGTGGTGCTCGAAGCACGCGGACGCGTCGGCGGTCGTGTGCACACCGACCGGAGCGAGGGCCGGGTGACGGACCTCGGAGCGTCGTGGATCCACGGCGTCGACGGGAGCGCGGTCGCGGCCGCGGCGGACGCGTTCGGGCTGCCGACGGTGGAGTTCACGGTCGGGGGCTACCAGGTCGACGGTCGGCCGATCGCGTACCACGCTCCCGACGGCCGCCGGATGAGCGACGACGAGGCAGCGCGGTTCGCAGCTGACGTGCACACGGTGGACCGCACCCTCGCGGAGGTCGTCGCGGCGTCCGGCCCGTCGGACTCCTACCGCGACGTCGTCGCACGGGCGGTGGTGGCGCAGGGCTGGGACGCCGACCGGTCCGCACGGGTGCTCGAGCACCTGGAGCACCGGAGTGAGGAGCAGTACGGGGTGGCCGCCGACGAACTCGCCGCGCACGGCCTCGACGACGACACGATCGAGGGCGACGAGGTGGTCTTCCCGCACGGCTACGACGAGCTGCCGGCGCGCTTGGCCGAGGGGCTCGACGTCCGGCTGGGCCACGCCGTGTCCGTCGTGACACGCTCGTCCGACGCGGTGACCGTGGCCACCGACCACGGGCTCTTCTCCGCCGGCGCAGCAGTCGTGACCGTCCCCGTCGGTGTCCTCCAGGCGGGCGTGATCCGCTTCGAGCCGCCGCTGCCGGACCCGCACCGGCGGGCACTCGGGGCCCTGCGGATGAACGCGTTCGAGAAGGTCGTGCTGCGGTTCCCGCAGCGGTTCTGGGACGACGACGTGTACGCGGTGCGGCAGCTCGGTCCGGAGGGGGCGTGGTGGCACTCCTGGTACGACCTCACCCGGATGGACGGGGAGCCGACGCTGCTCACGTTCGCGGCCGGTCCGGCGGCGCGGGCGATCCGGGGCTGGTCGGCCGAGCGGGTCCGGGACTCGGTGCTCGGGCAGTTGCGACGCCTGTACGGCGACCGGGTCGACGATCCGACGTCGGTGCTCGTGACGGCGTGGCAGGACGATCCGTGGGCCAGGGGTTCGTACGCGCACATGCTGCCCGGGTCGACGACGGCCGACCACGACGACCTCGCGGAGCCGATCGACGGCGTGCTGCACCTGGCGGGCGAGGCGACGTGGACGGACGACCCGGCGACCGTGGCAGCGGCGATGTACTCGGGGCACCGGGCGGCGGAGCGGGTGCTCGGGCGGGCCGTGCCGGTCGAGCGGCTCTGGGCCTGACGTCCGTGACCGCGGACGGACGGGAGGCCCTGCTCACGGTCCGCGCGCGGCGGACGTGCGCAGGGCCTCCAGGCCGTGACCGTGGGTCGTCAGACCCCGGCCGCCACCCCTGACAGCGTGGCCGCGAAGGGGTCGAAGTCGTCCTGCAGCGACGGGATCGGCGCGACGGTCGACTCGACCTCGACGAACGACCGCCGTTCGACGGACTTCTCCACCGCGACCATCGTGTCGAGCACGTGGTACCCGACCTCGCCGGTCGCGATGTGGGTGCCTCCGCCGCGGATCGCCCGCGCCATGTCGAGCACGCCGAGCCCGCGGCCGGCGGTGGGCTCCTCGTCGAGGACCGTCTCCCACTCCTGTTCGAACGGGAACGACACGTCCGCGCCCAGGGGCCGTGCGATGCGGATCGGGTGGCCGCCGCCGAAGGTGTTCGGGTCCGGGAGGACGATCGTGCCCTCGGTGCCGTTCACCTCGAAGACGCCGTGGCGGAACAGCGGGGTGTCGAACGAGAGCAGCGACTGCGCGGACCCGCCCTGCTCGAAGGACGTCAGCACGGAGAGGTGCGTCGGGACCTCCACCGGGAACTCCCGACCGGCGTTCGGTCCCACCACGAGCTGCCGGGTGTCGCGCGACCTCGAGCCGGTCGCGACGACCGAGGCGATCGGCCCGAGCAGGTGCACGAGCGCGGTGAAGTAGTACGGGCCCATGTCGAACAGCGGGCCCGCTCCCTTCGCGTAGAGGAACGACGCGTTCGGGTGGAACACGTCCGGCCCCTGCCACTGGAAGCTCGTGACCGCGGTCAGGGGCGTGCCGATCGCACCGGCCTCGATCGCCCGCTTGGCGGTCTGCCATCCGGTGCCGAGCACGGTGTCGGGTGCGATGCCGAGCCGCAGCCCCAGCGACTCCGCGAGGGCGACGAGCTCGGCGGCCGATCCGCGGTCGACGCCGATCGGCTTCTCGCTCCACACGTGCTTGCCGGCACGGAGCGCTGCGGTCGAGACCTCGACGTGCGTGGCCGGCAGCGTGAGGTTGATGACGATCTCGACGTCCGGGTCCGCGAGGACCTCGTCGCCGGTGCCGGACGCTGCGACGCCCCACTTCGCGGCCGACGCCGCCGCACGCTCGGTGTCGATGTCGCCGATGCGGACGACCTCGACGTCGGGGAACCGTGTGAGGTTCGTGAGGTACTGCTCGCTGATCATGCCGGCGCCGATGAACCCGACGCCGACCTTCCCCGTGCGGGTCACGCGGACACCTCCTGCTTGTTCAGCGTGGCGTCGAGCCACCGGTAGGACTGCTCGACCCCGTCGAAGATCTCCCCGTCGAAGCCCTCGAACTCGATGACGGCGTACTCGAGGGCGGGTGCCGCGGCGATGGCCTCGGCGAGCCGGACGTCGCCCTGACCGGCCGGTGTCTGGTCGGTCGGGATCGAGGCCGTCGAGATGTCCTCGTGCATCGGTCCGTCCTTCACGTGCACGGCGACGATCCGGTCGCAGAGCTCCTGGATGAACGGCACGAGGTCGATGCCGGCGGCCGAGGCCCAGTACAGGTCGAGCTCGAGCACCACGGCCGGGTCGAGCAGCGACGCGAGCACCTGCAGCGCGGGCTTCCCGTCGATCTGCGGCCGGAGCTCGTGGTCGTGGTTGTGGTAGCCGACGCGCAGGCCGTGCTCGGCGGCCTCGACGGCGGCGGCGTTCAGTCGGGCGGCGACGCGCTCGACGCCCTCGCGGGTCGTCCACGCATCCGGTCCGACGAACGGGTCGATGACGATCTCGAGGCCGAGCTCCTTCGCGGCCGCGAAGGTGTCGGCGTGCGACGGAGCGGTCATCACGGAGCCGTCGGGCAGCGGGATCTCCTGCTGCACGAGGAAGGCGTGGCCGGTCTTCGCGGTGATGCCGTGCGCGTCGAAGGCCCGCTTGAGTTCGGCGGAGCGGCCGACGAAGGCGAAGGCCTCGACGGTGTCGAAGCCGATCTCGGCGAGGCGGCGGACGCCGCCGTCGAGGTCGGGCTCGAGCGCGGCGTTCACCGTGTAGAGCTGCAGGGAGATGGCGGGTGCCATGGTGGATCCTTTCTGCCCGCGTCGTCGCGGGGTGGCGTGCCGGCGGGGAGGCGCGACTCACGTTGCGGACGCGGGTCGCGCCTCCAGGCTGTCTGCTGGTGACTGCGCTACTTGACCGACTTGATGGGGAAGATGACGAGGGCCCCGAGCAGGACCGCGACGCCGGCGCCCCAGAGCATGAGCGTGTAGTTCTGCCCACCGCCGATGCCGAGGAGGAACAGGCCGACGGCCGGTGCGAGCGACTGGGGCAGGGCGTTCGCGATGTTGATGACGCCGAGGTCCTTGCCGGGGCGCTCCGGGTCGGGCAGGACGTCGACGATGAGCGCGGTGTCGATGGCGGCGTAGATGCCGAAGGCGAAGCCGAGCACGATCTCGGCGAAGTAGAACCCGCCGACGGTGTCGACGTGGGCGAGGATCACGAGTCCGACCGCGGTGAGTGCGGTCGATCCCCAGACGAAGACCTTGCGACGCTGCACCCGGTCCGACACCCAGCCGGAGACGGCCGCGCTGGCGAGGAGCGCGATCGTGTAGAGGAGCACACCGAACGCGACCGCCGGGACGGCCTCCTTCGTCGAGAGACCGATGCGGTCCTGCATGTACAGGACGCGGTAGGTCGTGAACATGAACGTGCCGAAGGTGATGAGGAAGCGGCCCCACCAGGCGAGTCCGAAGTCGCGGTGCTTGATCGGGTTCGTCCAGAACGAGCTGATCAGGTTGATCCAGCTGAACGGCTTGATCGTCGTCGTCGGCAGGTCGTCACGGGCCACGAACGCGTAGATCAGGACCGCGATGATCGCCAGGACGCCGGGTGCGATGAACAGCAGCGGCAGGTTGCCGACGAGGTAGACGGCCAGGTAGAGGCCGGCCAGGATCGCGATGTTCTGAGCGAGCGCGATGACGCTGGAGGCCTTGCCGCGCTGGAACTCCGGCACGTTGTCCGCGAAGCTCGCGGTGAGGGTGGCGAGCACGGTGTTGGCGGCGATCTGTGCCAGCAACCACCCGAGGGTGAGCTGCAGCACGCTGTCCGAGAACGCGATCCAGGCGAGCGCGCCGACGAAGACGACGACACCGCCGACCATGTAGGGGCGGCGACGCCCCCACCGGGTGCGCGTGCGGTCCGAGATCGCGCCCAGCAACGGGTTGGCGAACAGGGCACCGAGGGCACCGAACGGCAACACCGATCCGACGACGGTCTCGGGGCTGGTCGGGTTGAGCTGCTCGGCCTTGATCGACATGCTCACGAAGACCGGGGTGAGCAGGGCGACGAACAGGCCGAACTGGGCGAAGCTCAGGGCCCAGAGGTAGCCGCGACCGACGCGGACCGCGCTGACGGCCTGCGTGATGCCCTCGACCGAGAACGCCCGCGATGCCGCTGCGGGGTCGGTGCTCGTCGCACCGGCGGCCGCGGTGACGGGCGGCGTCGCGGTGCCGGCGAGACCGGACTTGGGTTCTTCCTTCGACGTCGGTGTCGACATGACTCCTCCTCGAGCCACAGGGGGCTGACGCCCGTCTGAATACCTAGTGCTGGTAGGTGACGGCGACAGTAGCACCCAAAACCTCCGGACGGAAGTTTTTGGTGCGGATGTTTCGCCGGGTCATCGGGAACCCGTGGCTACGCCTAGCCTGGGTCCGTGAGTTCCGACGGTGGAAGCGGTGTCCGGGGGCCCTACGCCAAGGGGGTGCAGCGCCGGCAGGAGATCCTCGACCGCACGCTCGACGTCGTGGCGACGCGGGGCATCGACGGGGCCTCGCTCCGGGCCATCGGCGATGCGATCGGCATCTCGCACGCCGCACTCCGGCACTACTTCTCGTCACGCGAGGCCCTGCTCCTCGAGGTGCTCCGGCAACGCGACGCCGACTCGGTCACCCGGGTCGCGGACGTCGACGGGGTGCTCCCCCGCATGGCGGCCTCGGCGGACCACAACGTCAGCGTGCCGGGCCTCGTGACGCTCTACACGACGCTGCTCGGGGTGTCGGTGGCGGCCGGGAACGAGGAGTCGCGCGCGTTCTTCACTGAGCGGTTCGAGCTGCTGCGGGCGGACCTCGCGACGCAGCTGCGGGACGAGTTGGCGTCGTCGGGGCGGTACTCGGACGCGGACCTCGAGCAGGTGGCGTCGCTCATCATCGCGGCGTTCGACGGGCTGCAGGTGCAGTGGCTGCTCGACCGGCGGATCGACATCGCGGGAACGCTGCGGCTGCTCGAGCGGGTGCTCTGAGCCCAGCCCGGGGACAGCTCGGTCAGGCCGCCGTCGCCTCCGGCTGGCACCGGGGACACCACCACAGTCGTCGGGCCGGGGACCCGACCACCTCGACGTCGTCCCGCGCCCGCACCCGGGTGCCGCAGCGCAGGCACGGGCGCCCCGCACGGCCGACCACCCAGTGCCGTTCGCCCCGTCGCAGCACCCCGGTCGTCACCTGGTACGCGTCCGGCGCGGTCGCCGAGTGTCGGAGCATGCGCCGCGCCGTGTCGAGCAGCGGACCGAAGGCGATCCGGCCCGCAGGGAGGTCCGGGTGCAGCCCGCGCACGAAGCACAGCTCGTTCGCCCAGAGGTTGCCGAGCCCCGCGACCCGACGCTGGTCGAGCAGCACCCGGCGGATCGGTGCGTCCGGGTCGCGCGAGCACCGGCGGAGAGCTTCGTCGCGGTCGAAGTCGTCGTGCAGCAGGTCCGGCCCGAGGTGTCCGACGACCCGGTGTTCCTCGGCCGTGGGGACGAGCTCGACCACGGGCAGGTCGATCCCCCACACCGTCCGGCCGTCCTCGAGCACGAGCCGGACGCGGGCGTCCTGCGCGACGTGACGCGGGAGGCGCCGACCAGCCGCGGTGACCGTCCAGGACCCTTGCATCCGCATGTGGGTGTGCAGCGTCACGCCGTCGTCGAACCGGGTGAGCAGGTGCTTGCCGTGCGTGGCGTGCCCGGTGACGACCCGGTCCCCGAACGCTCGGCCGGCGTCGGGTCCGCCGCGGAGTTCGCCGGCGACCACCCGCGATCCGTCGACCTGGCGGAGGCGTGCGGCCAGCCGGTGGACGGAGTCACCCTCGGGCATGGCGACACGGTACGACCGACCACCGACACCGCAGCGCACCCGCGGCGCCGTCAGCGGCGACGACGTCGTCAGTTGATGATCTCTGCCCGGCCGTCGCGCATGGTGGTCAAGCGCTCCCGCCACAGCGTGACCGCCTCGGGCGTCAGGCGTGTCCAGTCGTCGACCTCGCGCACGATCCGCAGCGGCGCCGACGTGCGGTACGACCGCGTGGGGTTGCCGGGGAACTTCTTGTCGGTGACGTTCGGGTCGTCCTCGAAGGGCCCGGTCGGCTCGACCTCGTAGACGTGCGGCTCCCCCGCGCCCGCCAGCAGCACCGCCAGCTCCGCCGCCAGACCGCCGCCGTCCCGCAGCGCGGTGAAATAGACGTGGTTCATCACGACCTCGGGCCGGTAGTTCGACGGGCGCCCGGCGACGAGCAGGTCCCCCGGTCGGAGCGCCGCGCGCGTGCCGTGGAAAAAACGCCCGGTCTCGTCCTCGGCGGC
>NZ_BACW01000312.1:0-4406 GCF_000333315.1 Curtobacterium sp. B8 | reverse complement strand
GAGCACGAAGAGCCCACCGTGTCCGAACACCTCATCGAGTACGTTGCCCGCGACCGCACGGGCATCACCGCCGTCGTCACGACCACGAGCGTCATCGACGTCGACACCGTGATCCGCAACATCAGTGCCGGTCACTCCGGGTACTACGTCGCCCGCAACTGGAAACGCACGCCTGTCCGGAGTCTCACCTCGTTCGGTGGCGCGTACCTCTTCGCGAACTGGGACGGCTCGAAGCGGAACATGCTGCACGACCTGGCGTTCCCGAACCAGACGCGCACGCTGCCGCTCGCGCCGCGTCGCCCGTCGCGCTTCCGCGAGGCCCTCGCCGCGGTCTTCGGTCGGCGCTAGCGGACCTCGTCCGCCGGGGCGGGCTCACTCCGGGCGAGCACCCGCAGCGCCCCGTGGTACTGCCACAGGGTCATCACGAGGAAGCCGAGGAACATCGCGCTCGACGCCGCGAAGACCCAGCGCCAGTCATCGCGGTCCCCGGACACCTGAGCGAGGTTCGATGCCGACAGCACGGTGAAGCCGACGAAGGCGGTCACCTGCAGCGCGGACTGATCGACGAGGCGACGAGCCGCGACGCGGACGATCGGTCCCTCGTGATCCGAGACCTGGAGTGGACCCACCGCTGCTCGCGACAAGCGGCGCACGTCGCGACGAGGGCGCGAACGAGCATTCGGGATCATCGCGACCCGCAGCTTCCCTCGGATCACGGCGACGAGGTACGTGACGCTGGCGGTGAGCGAGACGGCGAGTCCGACCAGGAGGAACACGAACCGCACGGTGTCGAACGGCTCGTCCTCCGGCGCCAGCCGCAGCACGATCCCCAGCACGATCGCGACCCCCGCCACGACGACGCTCCCGACCTCGGCCCACCGCGGCAACGGCCGCTCCCCCGCATCCATGGCCACCAGTCAACACGCGCGGACTGCGCGCAGCACGACCTGGAGGCCCGGAGCACGTGAGCAGACCTGCTCACGTGACCCGGGCCTCCAGGTCGACCGTGGACGTCGTCAGACGTCGCGCGTGCGCGCCGCCGTCAAGGCGACCGCACCGACGACGACCACCTCGGCGGCGAGGACGCCGAAGCCGCCCCAGCCGTTCAGGTGCAGGCCGTCGCCCTGCTGACCGCCGTCGTCGAAGGCGTAGAGCTGCGCGCCTGCGGAGGACGGCAGGAACTGCGAGGCATCCATGATCCACTGCTGGTTCGTCAGGGCGGCGAAGACCTGCACGATGGTGGGCAGGACGAGCAGGATGCCGAGCGCGATGGCGATCCCGCCGGCACTCGAACGGACCAGGAGCCCGATGCCGAACGCCAGCAGCGCGACCAGGGTCACGTAGACCGAGGACCCGAGGATCGGCATGAAGACCGACGGGTCGGCGAGGTCAGGGTGGATGTCACGACCGGACTGCAGCGACGCCGCGATCGCGACCCCGACCCACGTCGAGACGGCGCTCACCACGAAGGTCGTGACGGCGAGGACCGCGGCCTTCGCGAGCACGACGCCGGTGCGTCCGGGCGCAGCGGTGAACGAGGACCGGATCTGCCCGGTGCCGTACTCCCCCGTGATGATGAGCACGCCGAGCACCGCGACCACGAGCGCGGTGAGCGAGACGCTGACCGTGCCGATCTGCACGATGAGCGCGTTCGCCGCGGCGACCGGGGCACCTCGCGGGACACCGGTGTCGATGCTGCCGAGCAGGAAGGCCATCGCGAGGGTCAGCAGGACGACGATGGCGTAGCACCACACGGTCGACCGGATGCTGCGGAGCTTGATCCACTCGCTCCGGACGAGCCGCGGGAACGTGACGTTCGTGGAGCGGGGCATGGTCACGGCGCTCATCGGGCGCCCTCCGATCGGTACTCGACGTCGTCGCGGGTGAGGGCCATGTACGCCTCCTCCAGGCTGGCGCCCATCGGGGTGAGCTCGTGGACCGGTGCCCCGACCTGCGCGGCGACGTCGCCGATGCGCCGGGCGTCGGGGCCGACGACGACGAAGGCGCCGTCCTCGCGCGGGGTGACGGCGGACGCCTCCGAGCCGATCGCTCCGAAGAGCTGGTCGGGTGCGGGGGTGCGGACGAGCACGCGGTTGGCGCCGCCCGACTCGCCGCCGGCCACGAACTCTGCGATGGGGGCGTCGGCGAGGACCCGGCCGCGGCCGAGCACGACGACCCGGTCGGCGGTCTGTGCCATCTCGCTCATGAGGTGGCTGGAGAGGAACACCGTGCGGCCGTCGGCGGCCATGCGGCGGGCGAGCTGCCGGACCCAGACGACACCGTCCGGGTCGAGGCCGTTGACCGGCTCGTCGAGGATCAGGGTCTTCGGGTCGCCGAGGAGCGCTGCCGCGATCCCGAGACGCTGCCCCATGCCGAGCGAGAACCCGCCGACGCGCTTCTTGGCCACGGCGTCGAGTCCGGTCATGTCGATGACCTCGTGCACCCGCGCCTTCGGGATCCCGTGCGTCGCGGCGAGCGCGAGCAGGTGGTTGTACGCGCTGCGCCCGGAGTGGACCGCCTTCGCCTCGAGCAGCGCCCCGACCTGCCGCAGCGGGTCGGAGAAGCTCCGGTAGGGCGCCCCGTTGACGATCGTCCTCCCCGCAGTGGGGCGGTCGAGCCCCATGATCATGCGCATCGTGGTGGACTTGCCCGCGCCGTTCGGCCCGAGGAAGCCGGTGACGCTCCCGGGACGGACGACGAACGAGACGTCGTTGACGGCGATCTTCTGGCCGTAGTGCTTGGTGAGGTGCTCGACTTCGATCACGCAGCCAACGCTAGGGGGACCCCCAGCCGGCCCGCGTCCCCCGTGCGACGGAGATGTGCTGACCCCCGAACTGGTGTCGCCACAGTGCGCACTCAGCGAACACACACGCCGCACAACGGGCACGCTGGGTCTGAACAGCACCGATCGCGTCCGTCGGAGCAGGGTTCGACGGTCGACGCGGTGTTCACACGGGCACCTCCAAACCGGCGGACCGTCCGCTCCGAAGACCCTGTGCGACGGGAACAGTTCCGCGGCGAACACGCCGCGGGCCCATCGAGTTCGAACCCACCGTTCGGAAGGACCGCACCATGACCGCACACACCTCTCCTGCACGTACCGGCTTCGCCGCGACGCTGACCCAGAAGGTGGCGCTGCTCTTCGGCGTCGTCTTCCTGCTCGTCGGCATCGCCGGCTTCATCCCGGGCCTCACGATGGACATGGGCTCCATGTCGATGGCCGGTCACGGCTCGATGGCGCTCCTCGTCGGCGTCTTCCAGGTGTCCGTCCTGCACAACATCGTGCACCTGCTCTTCGGCGTCGTCGGCCTCATCGCCGCTCGCTCGCACGTCGGCTCGCGCAACTACCTCGTCTTCGGCGGCATCGTCTACTTCGTCGTCTTCATCTACGGCCTGTTCACCGCCGGCATGGCGACGGGTGCGAACTTCGTGCCGCTCAACACCGCGGACAACGTGCTGCACTTCATCCTCGCGGTCGCGATGGTCGTCCTCGGCCTGGTCGTCCCGCGCATCGGCGCGCGCACCGCGCGCTGACGTCGTCCCGGCGGGTCGGGAGACCGACCCGCCGCGTGCGGTCACCCGGATCAGGGGTGACCACTGACGGTCTGGAGGCCCGGTACCAGCTGGTACCGGGCCTCCAGGCCGTCTCGGCGTGCGTGGGCCGCGGGGCGGACACGCCCGCCCCGGCTCCCCTCGCCCACGTGGTCGCGGTGTCGCGCGAGGACCGGGCCGCGGTGCCGCGGCGGGGACCACGGGCCCGCGTGCGTGCTCAGTCGTCGCGTCGCGAGCGCGTCCGGCGGAACCGCTTGCCGGTCTCCTCGTCGACGGCGACGCTGCCGGTCGGCAGGTTCGACAGGTCGGGCGCGATCACCGTCGCCTCGCGGCCGGAGTCCGGCAGACCCATCGTCTCGATGCCGCCCGGGGTGTCGAGGACGAGGACGGGCGTCCGGGCGGTGAGCGTGCGACCGGCGAAGAAGTCGGGCGAACGGACCCACCAGACGACCATGAGCACGACACCGATGAGGATCGCGCCGACACCGACGACCGCGACGGCGCCGATCCCGAGGATCGTGACGTCGTGTCCGGCGTCGTCCTGCAGCCAGTCGGGCTGGGCGAACTGCACGAGCCCGTAGACGAACGTGACGGCGAGCGAGACCCCGCCGAGCAGCGGGACGAGACCGCGCATGAGCGCGTTCCGGACGCTCGAGGTCAGCGTGCGCCGGTACGCCCAGACGCACGCGAACCCGGTGAGGCCGTAGTAGAAGGCGATCATCAGCCCGACCGACCCGATGAGCGCGGTGAGCAGGTTCGTCGAGATGACGGTGAACAGCACGTAGAAGCCGATCGACGCGATCCCCATGCCGACGGTCGACCAGGTCGGCGTCAGGAAGCGCTTGTGGATGCGG
>NZ_BACW01000313.1:0-5496 GCF_000333315.1 Curtobacterium sp. B8 | reverse complement strand
CATCCGGCTCATGGAGGAGTCGATCCCGACCGAGCTCGACGCCGCGATCGAGGACGGGGTGCTCGCCCTCACGCGCGGCTGGGTGCACGCGCTCGTCGCGACGCCGGTGGGTCGGGCCCTGCCGATCATCGTCGAGCTCGCCGCCCACCAACCCCGCGTGGCCGAGGCCGTCGCTGCATGGCACCTCGACCGACGGGTCCGCGTGAACGCGATGCTGCAGCGGGCGATGGACGCCGGTGACCTGCGACCGGACGTCGACCTCGGCATCGCGGTCGACCTGCTCGGCGGTCCGACGTTCTACCGGCGGGTGTTCGTGTCGCTCGACATCCAGGCGCCGGACTACGCGGTGCGGCTCGCGCGGGAGTTCCTGCGGTGGGCCGGGTGGACCGGGGACCTCGCACGAGTGGGGGCGGCCTCGTGACCGACAGCCTGGAGGTGGCCTCGTGACCGACACCGTGCCCGAGCCCGGACTCGACGAGCCCGTGGACCGCCGTCCCACTCCGCCCTGGACCGACATGGGCGTCGGGGACGTCCGGCCGGGGCACTGGATCGGCTTCAACCGCCGGTCCGACGCCGCACGTCAGGTGTCGGACCTCATCCGCGCCGACATCGTCGCCGGACGCTTCGCGGGGCCGCTCCCCTACGAGTGGGAGCTGCTCGACCTGTACGGCACGACGCGGAACGTCCTCCGTGCAGCCCTCACCCTGCTGAAGGAGCAGCGGCTCATCACCCGTGCTCCCCGGTCCGGGACCTTCGGCGTCCGCCCGGTCGCGTCCGTGAGCCTCGCACGCACGACCGAGGAGGTCACGATCTACGGCGAGACCGCTGGCGGGAGCATCTTCGACTCGCCCCGGGTGAGCATCGTGCACCTCTGCGTCCAGCTCGTCCCCGCGCCGGAGACCGTCCGGCGGAACCTCGAGATGACCGGCACGTCGGCGTACTTCGTCGAGAGCCTCATCTCGTTCGACGGCGAGCCGAGCCGGGTCCGGACGAGCTGGGTGCCGCAGGAGCGCTTCCCGGGCCTCGTGTCCGAGCCGCTCACCGCGTACGTGCCCGACGTCCTGGTGCGCCGGAGCGGCGAGCGGCCGGTCGCACGCCGGCTGCTGCTCAGCACGGTGAACGCCGACCAGTGGACGGCCGACCTGCTCGACATCGACCCCGGGCAGGCGATCTTCCACATCGAGCGGCTGATGTGCCTTGCCGACGGGACCCCGGTGGAGTACGGGTTCTCGCGGTACCGGGGGGACCGGGCGGTCATCGACTCGCGGGTGGTGTGAGGGCGCGCCCCACGGCTGGTGCCACAGTGGCCGGACGGGAGGCCGGACCACCCGAGCGGGTCTGCTCACGTGGTCCGGGCCTCCACTCCGAGGTGTACCCAGGTAGAGCCCTCCCCGTCCGGCAGACTCGACCCGCGGAGTTCTCGTGGTGGGCGTGGTCCGGCCTCGTGGCCATCGCACTGGCAGGGGCCGGATTGATCGGGCGCGCCCTAGTCATCGCGATCCGCAGAGACGGGATCGGACGGGCGAAGGCAGAACGAGGGAGTAGTGCTCCGTGGTTCTGGTCCGGAGTCGCAGTGCTCACCGTCATGGGTCTCCTGCTGATCCTGTGGATCATCGCACTCGACCGCTGAGGGGCCGAGGGGGGTGCCGCTGACCTGCCCGCGTGCAGCGCCTTCGGTCAGGTCACCGATGCTCGATCAGATGATCGTGACGCTGTGTGCCCGGAAGAAGTACCCGTCCTGTCCGGCCGGGTAGGGCTCGACCTCGAACCGTACGGTCTGTCCGGGCCGCAGTGAGAGGAAGCCGGGCCCGGTGAGCTCGGAGAAGTGCACGAAGACATCGGACTCGAGCGCCTCTGAACGGAGGGCGCCCCAGCCCTCGTCCTCGCTCCACCAGACACACACGCCATCGACGATCTGCACGACCGCACTGTACTGCGCGCAGACATCCAATCGCGGCGCGCTCGAGCCCTGCCACCCAGACCAGCGACCGCGCTCGGCAACGAGGAGTTGGATGCCAGCATGCTGTTCGGACTTCCGCCTCGCGCGCTCAGCCTTTCGCTCGGCGTGGGGGCGTTGGTCGCGGGCGTGATCATGGCACTCCTCGGCCTCGTCGTGGGTCCCGACTCCGTCGGCCTGGTCGCAGCCGGGTTCGTCATCGCAGCGATGGGATTGCTGGCCGCCGTCGTCGGTGCGATCGGCTTCGCACTGCACGGGTCCGTTCGATCCGAGCGTGCAGCCACGAAGCGGCAGCCCGACCGAACGCCTGCGACAGCAGAAGCACGCGCGGACAGCGATCACACGGGATGAACCCGCGACCGGATCACCCGAGAAGCGGACGTCGGCGAACGGCGCCGTGCTCCTCCTCAGAACGTGGAGGCGGTCGCATGCTCGCAGCTGCTCGCGGTCCCGGGGGGGGGACCGGGCGGTGATCGACTCGCGGGTGGCGTGAGGGCGGGACGCGCGGCTGCCGCCACGGTGGTCGCACGGGAGGCCCGGCCCACGTGAGCGGGTCTGCTCACGTGGCCCGGGCCTCCCTTCTGACGCCGAGGTGAGCCCGGTGGGAACGGCCGAGCGCTACGGTCCTCGGTGCTCCCCACCGCTCACGCTCGATCGAGCGCTGCTGCGTGCGAGCAGCGTCGACATGGCTCAGCCGTGCGATCCCCATCCGGCCCACGCCTCGCATGCACGCATCTGCTGGAAGGTTCCACGGTAGGCGATCCCCTTGCAGGTGTTGACGTTCGGGTACCAGCCGGTGCATTCAGCGCCCTTCTCGTAGGCGCATTCCTTCGCCGAAGCCGGAGAAGCCCCCACCATCACCCCGCCAGCGATGAGCGCAAGACCAGCGAGCACTGCTGCGATCTTCTTCTTCATTGAACGTCTCTTTCCTGTGATTCGAACAGCATGCAACGTCCGCCCAGCACAATGCGCCCTTCAGCATCGTGAATTCCTGACGAAGAGCCCCCAGCGGCACGCCCCGCCCATTGCCCACTGCGTGCGGGAGCCGGGGCGAGAAGCGAACGTGACGGCGAGTATTGCATCGTGCAACAGCACTTCGGGTCATCCTTCAGGATGAACACGTCCGTCGACCGGCCATCACCGCGTCTCGAGGAACAGCGGGCGCGGATCGTGTCGACGCGAGTGCTGGTCGCAGAGTCGAACGTCCATGATGTTTACAATGGTGGCCGAACGGCACTGAACAACAGGGGGAAATGCAATGAGCAATGTCAAGCGAGCATTGGCAGGTATGGGGCTGGTCGTGGCACTGGCGGGGGTGGGAATCGTCTTGCCTGCGGCCGCGGCTCCGGCCCACGCAGGTCCGCTCGTGTGTCACTCGTGGACCGAGACCTACACCAAGAAGGGCTGCGACAAGAAGACGCAGATCTGCACGGCGTACATCTACCACAGGATCTGTGACTAGGACCGCGGCAGGGGTCGTGCGATCGCACCGGTCGTGCGTCCCCTGGCCTCGGGGCCGGTGATCAGGCGGTCCAGGACCAGCCCCGAGCGACGGGACCGCCGTCTCAGCATCACCAACGACTGCTCCTGAGCAGGAGTCGCGGGCGCACCGTGGCCACCGAGGGCGTGCCACGCGACGTACTGCCGCTCAGACCTCCCCGAGCACCTTCCGCCAGGCGGCCGTCAGCGTGGCGTACTCGTCGTCCGAGACGAGGTCGCGCACGCCGGTCGCGAGCACTGCGGACCGGACGGCCTCCTCCGCCCCGGCGCGGTCGCGCAGATGCGCGTCCGAGTGCCGAACGGCGCGTCCGGCCTCCTGTGCCGCCTCGATCTCCTCGACGCGTCCCGCTGCGCCGGCGGCGTCGAGCGCGTGCTGCCAGGCGGCGAGGAGGTCGGCGTTCGTGACCATCCGCCCGTCCGCGCCGCCCTGGATCGCGAGCGATGCGCTCGGTTCCGGCACGAGGATGCCCTCGTCGGCCTTCCAGGTGACGTCGAGTGATTCGGCCTCTTCGGCAGTGATCCGACCGGCGCGCTCGATCATCGCCTGCAGTGCACCGTTGCTCGTCGTGTCCGACACTGTGTCCTCTCCGACCGACGCGCTCGCGTGGTCCAGACCATCCTCTCGGCCACCCAGCGCCTCGCGCACAGCGCACACACATGGGGCCTCGTCACAGCATGCCGAACGCCGCCTGCACCCCGAGGCTCGTGCCCGCCACGAGCGCCCACAGCACGATGCCGAGCAGCATCGGCCGGAACCCGGCCCGCCGTAGTGCCCCGAAGTCCGTCGACACCCCGATCGCGCCGAGCGCCACCGTGATGAGGAACGTCGCCACGGTCGCGAACCCGGGTGCCGCAGCCGCGGGCAGCACCCCGACGGTCCGGAGCAGCACGACCACGAGGAACCCGATCAGGAACCACGGCACCAGCCGGAACACGCGGACGCCCCCGGCGCGACCGGCACCGTCGACGGACGCGGCCTGTGCGCGGGCGGTGCGCCGTGCCTCCAGGCCGGCCAGTCCGACCACGATCGGGATGATCATGAGGGTGCGGACGAGCTTGACGACGACCGCCGTGTCGGTCGCCTGGCGACCGTAGACGGTCGCCGTCGCGACCACCGACGACGTGTCGTTGACCGCGGTCCCGGCGAAGACGCCGAAGGCGTGCTGCGACAGGCCGAGCGCGTGACCGAGCAGTGGGAAGAGGAAGACGGCCGCGATGTTGCAGAGGAAGATCGTCGACATCGCGTAGGCGACGTCCGCTCCGACGGCGCCGACGACGGGCGTGACGGCGGCGATCGCCGAGGCGCCGCAGATCCCGGTCCCGACACCGATCAACGTGCGGAGCGTCGACGACACCCGGAGCGCGCGTCCGATGAGCCACGCCCCGACCAGGCACACGACGAGGGTGGTGAGCATCACCGGCAGGGTCTCGGCGCCGATGCGCAGCACCGCGCCGATCGAGAGCTGCGCGCCGAGCAGGACGACGGCCGCCTGCAGCACCCGGCTCGACGCGAACTTCACCCCGGGCGCGAGCAGGCCGAGGCCACCGTCGGTCCGTCGACGGACCAGCCAGCCGAGCAGTGCCCCGAGGACGACGGCGGGCACCGGGCCACCGACGACGGGCACCAGGGTCCCGACGGCGGTCGCGACGATGCCGACCGCCACGGCGACGGCGACGCCTGGCAGGGCAGGACGGACGGCGGAGGAGGTCAGGGGCACCGTCCCAGCATGGCCACCCGCGCCCCGGTGTGTTACCGGGTGCGCGTCGCGGCGGTGCCGACCCCGAGACTCGGCCGGCGCGACATTGCTCGCGATCGGGAGCGCGAGCGGTGTCGCTGGGCACGAGACTCGGCCTGAGCGACATTGCTCGCGATCGGGAGCGCGAGCACCGTCGCTGGGTACGAGACTCGGGCGGCGCGGACCGAGACTCGGCCGCAGCGACACTGCTCGTGGTCGAGAGTGCGAGGACTGTCCCGCACGGCGAGACTCGGGGGGGCCGCGGCACCCGCCATCGTCCGGCCCGGGGCGGAAGCACGCAGG
>NZ_BACW01000314.1:0-9466 GCF_000333315.1 Curtobacterium sp. B8 | reverse complement strand
CGACCTCGCCCGGTCCGTCGGCGGCCTCACGCTCGCGGCGTCGACCAAGGCGAACCGGCTCGGCCTCGCGATCTACAAGCGCGACGACCGCTTCGACCTGCAGGACTTCAGCATCCACTCGCTGCAGAAGTCGCTGCACGACCGGGTCCTCGCACCCGCCCACGAGCGGCTCATCGCCATGCACCTCCGCGACCGGGAGGCCGACACCGAGGTCATCGTGGCGTCCTTCCACGCGTCGCCGCTGACGGCCACGAACTCGCTTCGCCGGAAGCAGATCGAGGCGGCGCACCAGTTCGTCCGCGATCTCTCGAGCGAGGCCCCCGCGATCATGGTCGGCGACTTCAACTACCCGTGGTTCCAGACGAACCTCCGCCGCAAGATCGAGGAGCACGGCTTCGCCCTGTCGCTCTCCGACCAGCCGACGTACCTGCGCTACCGCAAGTTCACCGGACACTTCGACTTCGCCACGAGTGTCGGCCTGCACATCGCGGGCGTGGAGACGCTGCCGGCCGGCGTGTCCGACCACCGGCCGATCCTCGTCCGGGCGCACTACGAGCACCCGGGTGACACGGCGGGCTACCCGACGGTCAACGCCTCCGTCGCCTGACGCCTCCGTCGCCGGACGCCTCCGCCGCCGGTCGCGACGTGTCGTCTGTCGTGCGGCGGGTGGTCACGAATCGTCAGTTCCGGGCGGCTGGAGTGACGTCTCGTGACCGTTCGGGGAGCGTGAGCGGGGCGTCGTGACCACACGACGGACGGGAGGCACGGTGCCGACCCGCACCGTGCCTCCCGTCCCGACCGCGCCGTGCGCGCGCTCCGCGCGGTGCCGATCGTCGCCGCGCCCGCGGCCTCCGCCGGCGCTGGTCGGGACTCCCCGTCTGTCGGGTGGCGTGTGGTCACGAAGTGTCGTCATCCTGCGTCGGTGGCGACGCTTCGTGACCGCGCGGGGAGCGTGAGCGGGGCGTCGTGACCACACGATGGACGGGAGGCACGGTGCGCCACCAGCACCGTGCCTCCCGTCCGTGACGTGGTCGCGTCCGCGACCCGCGCTGCGTCAGCGTCGCAGCGTCGCGCGGGCCAGGCGGTTCCCGAGGAACTGGCCGAGCTGGACGATGACGACGATCAGCGCCACCGACACGTAGACGACCCACCAGTCGTAGCGCTGCGACCCGTACTGGATCGCGTACTCGCCGAGGCCGCCCCCGCCGACGAGCGCCCCCTGCGCCGTCATGTCGACGATGCCGATGTAGATGAACGTGTAGCCGAGGATGAGCGGGCCGAGGCCCTCCGGGATGAGCACGGTCAGCAGGATCGACAGCGGGTGCGCGCCCGAGGCCCGAGCCGCCTCGACGACGCCCGGGTCCACCGCGAGCAGGTTCTGCTCGACGATCCGGGACACCGCGAACGACGCCGCGAGCGAGATGGCGAACGTCACGGCCGGCACCCCGATCGTGGTCTGGACGACGACGCGGGACAGCGGGGCGATCGCGGCGAGGAAGATCACGAACGGGATCGGTCGGACGAGGTTCACGACCACGTTGAGGATCGTGTACGCCGTCCGGCTGCCGAGCAGGTTGCCGGGCCGCGTCGCGTACAACGCGAGGCCGAGCGCCAGACCGATGACGCCCGCGATGACGAGCGAGATGATCGACATGACGATCGTGTCGCGCACCGCCCCCACGAGGACGTCGAACGAGTCGATCACGCTCTGGAAGGTGTTGTTCACGCTGCCGCCTCCTCGTCCACGGTGGTACCGGTCGCACGGAGCGCGGCGACGGCCTCGTCGACGGCGGACGGATCGTCGCTCGTCAGCTCGTAGGTGAGCGAACCGATGCGGCGCTCGCGGATCTCACCGACGCCGCCGAACACGAGCTCGGCCGTGACACCGTGCGACCGCCAGGCCGCGTCGATGCGGTTCTGCAGGCCGACCTCGTCCGAGATCTGCACCGTGACCAGCCGTCCCGGATGGTGCGTGCGGAGCCGTGCGAGTTGCTCGGCCGAGGGCCGGTCGTGCAGAGCGGTCCGGACGAAGCGCTGGGCCGCCGGGGTCTTCGGCGCCGAGAACACGTCGTACACGTCGCCGACCTCGACCACGCGGCCGTGCTCCATGACGGCGACGCGGTCGGCGATCTGCCGCACGGCGTCCATCTCGTGCGTGATGACGATGATGGTGACGCCGAGCTCCCGGTTCACCCGGCGGAGCAGGCCGAGCACCTCCGACGTGGTGTCCGGGTCGAGGGCACTGGTGGCCTCGTCGGCGAGGAGCAGCTCGGGGTTCGACGCGAGCGCCCGGGCGATGCCGACGCGCTGCTTCTGCCCGCCGGAGAGCTGTTCGGGGTAGGCGTACGCACGGTCGAGCAACCCGACGAAGTCGAGCAGCTCCGCCACCCGGCGGTCGCGTTCCGGCTTCGCGACGCCGGCGACCTTGAGCGGGTACGCGACGTTGCCCGCGATCGTCCGGGAGCGGAACAGGTTGAACTGCTGGAAGATCATCCCGATCCGCCGACGCGCCTGACGGCGATCCCGCTCGGGGATCGCCGTCAGCTCCTGTCCGGCGACCGTCACCGACCCGGAGCTCGGGAGCTCCAGGGCGTTGACGAGCCGGACGAGCGTCGACTTGCCGGCACCGGAGTACCCGATCACCCCGAGGACCTCGCCCTGGTGCACGTCCAGGTCGACGTCGTCGACCGCGGTGACGGACTCGCCGGTGTCGGCGCGGCGGTAGTGCTTCGAGACGCCGCGGAGTTCGACGAGCGCGGGCACTACTGCTTGGCCGCCTTCGCGTCCTGCTCGACGGTCGCGAGCTCGCTCTGCAGGTCGGCCGCGCTCACGTTGCGCGCGACGGCCTGCGGGTAGTCCTCCTTGAACGCCTGCTGCACGGAGCTGTCCTGGAACAGCTGGGCGAGCGCCAGGTAGGTCGAGTTGTCCTTGTCGGCGTCACGGACGGCGAACACGTTGACGTACGGAGCAGCGCTGGCGCTCGACGGGTCGTCCTTCGAGATGACGTCCTTCACCGGCAAGCCGGCGGCGGTCGCGAAGTTGTTGTTCACGACGGCGGCCGCGACGGAGCCCTGCTGGAGTGCGTTCGCGGTCTGCGAGGCGTCGAGCGTCTGCACGTCGACCTTGTGGGTCTCGATGTCCGCGGTCGTCGAGAACGCGGTGCCACCGTCCTGCAGCGTCAGGAGCTTCGCGTCCTGCAGCACGAGGAGCGCACGCGCCTGGTTGATCGCATCGTTCGGGATCGCGACCTTCGCGTTCGCCGGCAGGGCCGAGGCGCTGTCGTACTTCGTCGCGTACAGGGGCAGCGGGTAGACGGCGGTCGAGCCGATCGGCTGGATGTCGTCCTTCGAGGTCACGTTGTAGTCCGCGAGGTACTGGATGTGCTGGAACTGGTTGATGTCGACCTGCTGGTCCTTCAACGCCGGGTTCGGCAGCGAGTAGTCGGAGAAGTTGACCAGCTGCACGGTGACGTTCAGCTTGTCCTTCGCGAGCTTCGTGTACGTCTTCCAGTACGGCAGCGCCTTGTCGGCGACACCGATCCTCACGGTCTTCGCCGCGCTGTCGCCGGCAGCCCCGGCGCCGCCGTCCCCACCGGAGCGGACGGCACCGACGATCACGGCGACGACGATCGCGACGACGACGACGGCCGCGGCGACGATCCAGCCGATCGGACGCTTGCCCTTCGGCTTCTGGGGCAGTGCAGGTGCGGACATGGTGCTCCTCGTGGGCTGGGCTGTGCGGGGTCTTCGACGGCACACGGAGCATCGGCGGTCCGCGGCGTCCGACGAGTGTGACCGGTGACCGGTGGATGCCGCGAGTTGCGTTCCGCCGTGTTACAGCCGTGTGACAGCGCCGTCCGGTTCACTCGGACGCGTGCGGAGCATCGAACTCGTCCTGACCCCCGCGGCGGACGCTGCCGTGCGAGCGGTGTGGGACGCGCTGATCGCCGACGACCTGCCGAGCCTCGGCCGGCACGTGTCCGCGTCGAACGCTCCGCACGTGACGCTGACGGCCGGCCCGGACCTCGCCGTCCCGGCCGGGTTCGACGCACCGGTGCCGACGGAGCTCCGGGTCGGCGGCGTGCTGCTCTTCCCGGCCGGGACCGAGCGATCGGTGCTCGTCCGGGCCGTGGTGGTGGACCAGACGCTCGCCGCGTTCCACGCCGCGGTGCACCGAGCCGCGCCCGGCGGGGTCGACACCGCGCTGCCGGGAGCGTGGTCGCCGCACCTCACGCTCGCACGCCGCGTGCGCGACGTCGACCTGCCGCGCGCGGTCGCCGCGCTCCGCCGGGCGCCGTTGCCCGACGTGCTCGAGGTGGGCGGCGTCCGGTTCTGGGACGGGGACACGAAGACGGTGACGCCGCTCGGGTGAGCGACGGGGCGGACACGGGACGGGCCTCCTGGCCGGTCGTCGACCGCGCGGGCGACGCTGCGCGCGATCCGACGCCCGTCGTCAGACTCCGAGCACACGCTCGGCGAAGGCGGAGCCGAAGACCCGGTCCGGGTCCGCTGCGCGGACGAGGTCGCGGACGGCCGGGAGGCGCGGGTACAGCCCGGCGATCGCCTCGCCGTCCAGGGAACTCATCTTCCCCCAGTGCGGGCGCCCGTCGTACGGGGCGAGCAGCGCCTCGAGGTCCGGGAGCAGCGCTGCCACCTCGGCGGGGTGCTTCCGCCAGGTGAACGCGATGCAGAGGACGTCCTCGCCCTGGGTCGGGCTCAGCCAGAACGGGTCCGCGGCCATCGTGCGGAGTTCGCAGACGTGCAGGTGCGGGTGGATCCGGTCGGCCATCGTGCGGACGGCGTCGAGCGCGGCCGCCGCGTGCCGGAGGGGCACGAAGTGCTCGCTCTGCACCTCGGACCCGACGCTCGGCACCGACTCGATGGGGAAGTGCGGGAGGCGGTCCCACCACGGGCCGACCGACCCGTCGCGGGCCGTGTGGTGGCCGTCGCCGGGGGTCCCCGGGCGCTTCGGGGCGCCGAGGAGGCCGTCCGGGACGGTGACGTCGTTCGCCCCGTCGGGCACGCGCGACTTCACCAGGACCTCGCTGATCTCGTCGCCGAAGACCGTGTACGAGCAGACCGAGTAGCCGGCGGTGTGGATGCCTGCCACGTTCGCGGTGAAGACGTCCCACGGGACCGGACCGTAGGTGTCCTGCCGCATGCGGTACGAGGGTTCGACGTCGAGGGTCACGCGGGTGACGATGCCGAACAGGCCGAGGTGCAGGACGGTGCCGTCGAAGCCGGGGTCGCCGCGGTGGACGGTACGGAGACCCCCGTCCGGACCGATCAGCTCGAGGGAACGGACCGCGGTGCTCAGCGATCCGAGGGTCGTGCCGGAGCCGTGCGTGCCGGTGGCGATCGCGCCGCCGATCGAGATGTGCGGGAGCGACCCCGTGTTGTGCAAGGCGAACCCGGCGCGGTCGAGGTCCGGGGCGACGAGGCCGTAGCGCGTGCCGGCGC
This sequence comes from Curtobacterium sp. B8, assembly GCF_000333315.1. Classification (NCBI taxonomy): domain Bacteria; kingdom Bacillati; phylum Actinomycetota; class Actinomycetes; order Micrococcales; family Microbacteriaceae; genus Curtobacterium; species Curtobacterium sp. B8. The sequence goes on along the minus strand of NZ_BACW01000314.1, from coordinate 4,007 downwards.
CCATCGTCGCGGTCCGCCGCTCGGCGTCGACCTGGAGGTCGGTCGGGATGTCGGTGAGGTCGAGCAGCACGCCGGGGGAGTCGGCGACGTCGTTGAAGGAGTGCCGGGTGCCGAGGCCGTGCACCCGCGGGGAGCGGGCGACGATCTCCGCGGCCTCGGCGACGGAGGTCGGGCGGAGGATGCGCTCGGCTGTGTAGGTGACCGTGCCGGACCAGTTGAGCTCGCTCGCTGTCGACCGCATGGCGCCCACGATGCCACGCGCCGCCGACAGCCGGGGTGGGGTGCGTGCCGACCTGCCCCGAGGGAACGACGGCCGCAGCGGGCCCCGGCGACGCGGCGGCGCGCCGACGTGCCCGGGCTCAGTGCACCGCGGGAGCGGGCGCGCCTTCCGGGGTCGCCGGGCGGCGGACCATCGAGGCGGTCGCGATGCCCACCAGCGAGATGACCGCCCCGACGAGGAACGCCGTCCGGACGCCCACCGCGGTGGCCGCCGCGACGTCGTCCGCGCCCGAGCTCGCCGCGCCGGCCGCCCCGATCGTCAGCAGCGTCACGAAGAGCGCGGTGCCGGCAGCACCGGCGAGCTGCTGGGCGGTGCCGAGGACCGCGCTGCCGTGCGAGTACAGCGTCGGCGGGAGTCCGCCGAGCGCCGCGGTGAACAGCGGCGTGAAGGTCAGGGCGAGTCCGATGCTCAGCACGACGTGTGCACCGAGCACGAACCACACGCTGGTCTCGACACCGACGGTCGAGAGCGCCCAGAGGACGGCACTGACGATGATCGCCCCCGGGACGAGGAGCACCCGCGGGCCACGGCGGTCGTAGACGCGACCGACGACCGGGGAGAGCAGGCCCATGATGAGGCCGCCGGGGAGCAGGAGGAGCCCGACCTGCAGGACCTCGAGCCCGAGGACGCGCTCGAGGTAGATCGGCAGCAGGATGAGCGTGCCGAACATCGCCATGAAGCTGATCACCATCGCGACGATCGGGACCGTGAACCCGCGCGTCCGGAACGTGCGCAGGTCGAGCAGGGCGGAGTCGGTGCGCTGGAGACGGGTCTGGCGGAACACGAAGAGCGCGAGCGCCACGAACCCGACCACGAGCGACAGGACCGGCACCAGCGGCCCGGTCGACCCCGCTTCGCCGATGCTCGACAGGCCGTAGACGATGCCGCCGAACGCGACGGCGGAGACGACCACCGACACGACGTCGATCGGGGCCTTCCGCGGCGTCGAGACGTTCCGGACCTTGACCATGCCGAGGACGAGCGCGGCGATCGCGATCGGCAGCACGAAGCCGAAGAGCCACCGCCACGAGAACGCGTTGAGGATCAGCCCGGAGATCGTCGGGCCGACGGCCGGTGCGACGGAGATGACGATCGAGATGTTGCCCATGACGCGACCGCGGTGCGCGGGCTCGACCAGGGTGAGCACGGTGGTCATCAGGAGCGGCATCATGATCGCCGTCCCGCTGGCCTGGACGATGCGTCCGACGAGCAGCATCGAGAACCCGGGCGCGAGGAGTGCGATCAGGGTCCCGGCGGAGAACAGGCTCATCGCCCACACGAACACCGGACGCGTGTCGAAGCGCTGCAGCAGGAAGCCGGTGACCGGGATCACGACGGCCATGGTGAGCAGGAAGCCGGTCGTGAGCCACTGTCCGGTGGCGGCGCTGATCCCGAGGTCGTCCATGAGCCGGGGCAGCGCCACGCCCATGATCGTCTCGTTGAGGATGACCACGAAGGCCGAGACGAGCAGGAGTCCGATCACGAGTCGGGTCTCGCCGGGCGACGGCTGCGTCACGCTCCCGGTCCGGGGTGCGGAATCGACGGCCTGGGTCATGCGGGGCTCCTGGTGAGGATCGCGACGTGCGGGACGAGGGGGCGCCGGAGCGCAGACAGGGCAACCGCCTGAACGGATTCGATTATTCCGCTTCCGCCCGACACGCGGCAGGTCCGCTCGGACGCGACCCCGCCGTTCCGCCGTGCACCGCGTTCAGTGGAGGATCGAGAACCCCTCGGTGTCGCCGTGCGGGACGACCGGGCGCAGCGCGACCTCGGTCACCTCGGCGGAGGGGGGTCCGCTCTGCAGCAGCTCCATGAGACGGTCGACGGCCGGCGACGGCCCCTCCGCCTCGACCTCGACCGTCCCGTCGAACAGGTTCCGGGCGTACCCGACGAGCTCGAGCCCGTCGGCCTTCCGTGCCGTCCAGTACCGGAAACCGACCCCCTGCACCGTGCCCGAAACCACCGCGTGCATCCTCGTCACCGTCGTCATGCCCTCACCGTAGGCGTGCGCTCAACGGACGAGTTTTCGGCGGTGTTACCGACTCGTGAAACCCGGTGATAGAGTCATTACAACCCGAACACTTCGAGTCACAATGACACTATCTCCTGAAGCCCCCATCCGCGTCGCGGTGTCCACCGTGATCGTCGCGCTGCGCCCGCACCCCGACACCGGCGCACCGGCGCTGTGGATGCCGCTCGTGCGCCGCGTCGCCGAACCGTTCGAGGGGTCGTGGGCGCTCCCGGGCGGCTGGGTGCAGCCGGACGAGGGCCTCGAGGACTCGGCGGCCGCACGCCTGCGCGAGACCACCAACGTGCAGCCGCGGTACCTCGAGCAGCTGTACGCGTTCGGCGACGTGGACCGCTCGCCGAACCGGGTGGTGTCCATCGTGTACTGGGCCCTGGTGCACCCGGACGAGGCGAACGTCGTGCCCGACGACTGGAACGTCCGGTGGTTCCTCGCCGACGAGCACCCGCCGCTCGCGTTCGACCACGACCGCATCGTGGCGTACGCCCTCTGGCGCCTGCGGAACAAGATGTCGTACTCCCGCATCGCGCAGGCGTTCCTCGGCGACCGGTTCACGCTCGCCGAGCTCCGCGGCGTCTACGAGGCGGTGCTCGGGCGAGCGCTCGACCCCGCGAACTTCCGGCGGCAGGTCGAGAAGACCGACGCGGTCCTGCCGACGGACGAGACCACGAGCGGGGGGCGGCACCGACCCGCCCGGCTCTACCGCTCGAACCCCGACCTGGCGTACGCGGACAACGGTCCGTTGCAGCCGGCCACCACACCGAAGCACCGATAGGAACCGACGTGTCCATCGCCACCACCATCGAACGCATCTCCAACGGCAAGGCCGACGGCGCCACGTGCACGCCGGACCTCGCGATGCCGACCTGGACCTTCGACTCCCGGCCCGGGTACGGTCCGGGTTCGTCGATGTCCGACGTCATCCCGACCGGTGCCCCGCGGCAGGGCGGCATCCCGGACGAGTACAAGACCGCGAGCGACGAGGAGCTGCACGATCGCATCGAGCGGGCGAAGGCCGCCCTCGGCGACCGGGTGGTCGTCCTCGGGCACTTCTACCAGCGCGACGAGGTCGTCCGGCACGCGGACTTCCTCGGCGACTCGTTCCAGCTCGCCAACGCCGCGCTGACCAAGCCCGACGCCGAGGCGATCGTGTTCTGCGGTGTGCACTTCATGGCCGAGACCGCCGACATCCTCGCCCGGGACGACCAGCGGGTCATCCTGCCGAACCTCGCCGCGGGGTGCTCGATGGCCGACATGGCCGACATCGACAGCGTCGAGCAGGCCTGGGCCGAGCTCGAGCAGGTCTACGGCACGGAGCCGGACGCCGACGGCCGCGTCCCGGTCATCCCCGTCACCTACATGAACTCCGCGGCGGACCTCAAGGCGTTCTGCGGTCGGCACGGCGGCATCGTCTGCACGAGCTCGAACGCCGCCACCGTCCTCGAGTGGGCGTTCGAGCGCGGGCAGCGGGTCCTGTTCTTCCCCGACCAGCACCTCGGCCGCAACACCGCCAAGGCGATGGGCATCAGCACCGACCTCATGCCGATGTGGAACCCGCGGAAGGCGCTCGGGGGCAACGACGAGCAGACCCTGCTCGACGCCCGAGTCGTCCTCTGGCACGGCTTCTGCTCGGTGCACCGCCGGTTCACCGTCGACCAAATCGAGCAGGGCCGGCGCGACCACCCGGCGTGCAGGTCATCG
>NZ_BACW01000315.1:0-2257 GCF_000333315.1 Curtobacterium sp. B8 | reverse complement strand
GACCTGACCCCAGGGNCTGCGATGGGCCCGGGGCGTCCCGCGGTACTGACGTGGGACCGTGAACTCCGCCCCGGCGGCGATCGGTCCGGGCGGGGTGACGGTGGTCTTGTGCGTCGCCGTCGACACCTTCTTCGCGCGGTGCCCGTCGACGTCCACCCGCTCGACCGTGAGCCCGTGCAGGTCGACGACGATCCGGTCGAGGTCCTCGACGGCACGCGCGCTGATCGTCGCGGTGCCGTCGAGCCGGTTCGTGGCGACGCGGTACCCGAGCCGGAGCTCGTAGTGCACGGCGCTCCACCGGCGGTCGCCGCTGTGCGGGGTGTACGGGTCGGCGGGGCTGTTCGTCGGCGGCTTCACGGTGCCGCTCAGTCTGGCACGACCGCGGTGTCGAGGGTCCGTGCGGCGCGGTCGGCGGCCGACCCGGTCGTCCACGGCGGTGCCGTCCAGGGCGCGATCGGGTTGCCCGACCACAGCGACCCCGCCGGCACCTGCTCGCCGCGCATCACGAGCGACGCGGGCCCGATCGTGGCGCCGGCGCCGATGCCGGCGGCCGGCAGCACGACGCTGTGCGGCCCGAGGGTCGCGCCCGCGTCGAGGTCCACGGCGTCGAGCTGCATCACCCGGTCGTGGAACAGGTGGGTCTGCACGACCGTCCCCCGGGACACCGTCGCGCCGGCACCGATCGTCACGAGGTCCGCCTCGGGCAGCCAGTACGTCTCGATCCACACACCCCGGCCGATGCGCGCGCCGAGGGTGCGCAGCCACGCCGCGAGCGCCGGCGTCCCCGTCGCCTGCTCGGCGAACCACGGCCGCGCGACGGTCTCGACGAACGTGTCCTGCACCTCGTTCCGCCACACGAACGAGGACCACAGCGGGTGCTCGCCGGCGTCGATGCGGCCGACGAACGCCCACTTCGCCGCCGTCGACACGACGGCCGCCACGGCCCCGGCGGCGATGAGCACCGGACCCGCCAGGACGACCGTCCACCCCAGGCCGACCGAGGACCACAGGGCGAGCAGGGCACCGACGACCCCGAGCGCGATCGCCGCAGAGACCACCGGGGCGACGAGCCGCAGCAGCTCCCAGCAGCCCCGCGCGACCTTGAGGTGCCGCGGCGGCCGGAACGTGCGCTCCTCGTCGAACTCGGTCGGCGCACGCCGCAGCCGCACGGGGGGCGTCCCGAGCCACGACGACCCGCGCTTGGCCTTCTTCGGCACCGCCGACAGCACGGCGACCAGGGCCTCGCGGGGGACCGACCGTCCCGCCCCGGTCATGCCCGAGTTGCCGAGGAACGCCCGCCGACCCACCTTCGACCGGCCGATCGTCACCCGCCCGCCACCGAGCTCGTACGTCGCCACCATCGTGTCGTCCGCGAGGAACGCCCCCGACGCGATCTGCGTCAGCGCGGGGATGAGCAGCACCGTCGAGATCTCCGTGTTCCGCCCGACCCGAGCGCCCAGCAGCCGCAGCCACAGCGGCGTCACCAGGGACGCGTACACCGGGAACAGCAGCGTCCGCGCCGCGTCGAGCACCCGCTCCGTCGTCCACACCTGCCAGCCGATCCGGCTCCGCACCGGGTGTCGGCCCTCGTGCAGCCCCAGCCCGAGCAGCCGGACCGACGCGACGACCAGCAGCGCGTACACGACACCGGCGACGAGCGCCCCGAGCGGCACCGCCGCGAGGGCACGCAGCAGCGCCACACCGAGCGTCGACGCCGGACCAACGAGCGCCACCACCACGGCCAGGCCCGCCGCGACGCCGACCACCGGCAGCCCCGCGACCGCGACCGAACCGGCCCCGTACGCGACGAGCCAGCGTCGACGCGACGGGGGACGGGCCTCCCGGTCGTGCCGAGCCGACCCCACGCGCTCCGCCGGCGACCCCGCCCACCGCTCGCCGTCGGGCACCCGACCGACGACCGACGAACCCGGCTCGACCTCGGCACCAGCACCCACGTGCGCCCCCGGCAGCAGCGTCGACCGACTCCGCACCACCGCGTCCGCGTCCACCCGCACCGGACCCAACCGGAACACGTCCCCGTCCACCCAGTGCCCCGCGAGGTCCACCTCCGGCTCGATCGACGCGCGCGCCCCCACACGGAGCATCCCCGTCACCGGCGGCAACGCGTGCAGGTCCACGTCACGACCGATCCGCGCCCCCAACGCCCTCGCGTAGTAGCTGATCCACGGCGCACCCGCCGTCGACGGACCGTCCACCGCCTCCGCGATCCGCTCCGCGAGCCACACCCGCACGTGCA
>NZ_BACW01000316.1:0-2451 GCF_000333315.1 Curtobacterium sp. B8 | reverse complement strand
TGATCGGCTTCGTGCGTGAGCACGACGGCCGCTACGAGGTCCTGCGTGGACGCGTCCGCCAGGCGACGCGCTCCGAGGGCCTCTACAGCACGATGAACGTCGCGCTGATCGCGCTCACGCACGCCTGACACGGCACGGGCAGCACCACCCACCGACGTAGGCTTCCTGCGTGGGTGAGTCGTGCCTCCAGTCCGTCGTCGTGACGATCCGTCCGGCGGGCGCGGACCGCGCGGCCGACCGGGAGGCCCTGCTCACCGCCGTCGCGTCGGCGACGGGTGTCGACGTGGCCGCGGTGCGCGCGGGGCGCGTCTGCGCGCACTGCGGCAGCACCGCGCACGGTCGGCCCTGGGCCACCGTGGACGGCCGGGAGGTCGGGGTCAGCATGTCCCGGACGATCGCCCTGACGGCGCTCGCGGTCGCGCCCGACGCCGTCGGCGTCGACGTCGAGCGCGTGTCGCGGGTGGCCGCTGCGTCGTTGGACGCCTTCACTCCGGCGGAGCTCGACCGTGCGGTCGGCGACGTCGGCGTGCTCGCGGCCTGCTGGGCGGCGAAGGAAGCCGTCCTGAAACGGGACGGCCGGGGCCTGCGGGTGGACCCGCGCGCGGTCGACGTCGACGTCGACCGCGGGCGGGCGACGCTCGACGGGAGGGTGCAGCCGGTCGTCCTCGCGCGCCCCGGACCCGACATCGTGGTCGCGGTCGCGGCAGGGGGACTGCCGGTCACCTGGGGAGCGTGAGCACCTCGGCGCCGTCGTCGGTGATCGCGATGGTGTGCTCGGTGTGTGCGGTCCGCGCTCCGGTGGCACTGCGGAGGGTCCAGCCGTCGGGGTCGGTGACGAGGACGTCCGTGTCGGCCATCACCCACGGCTCGAGGGCGAGGAGGAGTCCCGGGCGCAGGGTGTAGCCGCGTCCGGGCCGTCCGGTGTTCGACACGTGCGGGTCCTGGTGCATCGTCGATCCGATCCCGTGACCGCCGAACTCGACGTTGACCGGGTACCCGGCGCCCTCGAGGACGGTGCCGATCGCGTGGGACAGGTCGCCGATCCTGGCACCGGGCCGGGCGGCGGCGATCCCCGCGGCGAGGGCACGCTCCGTCGCGTCGATCAGGGCGGAGTCGGCGGGGTCCGCGGTGCCGACGACGAAGCTGATCGCGGCGTCTGCCGCGATGCCGTCGAGCGACACGGCGAGGTCGATGGTGAGGAGGTCGCCGTCCGCGAGTGCCCGGTCGTGGGGGCGTCCGTGGAGGACGGCGTCGTTCACGGCCGTGCAGACGTGGTGCCCGAAGGGGCCGCGGCCGAACGACGGGGCGTAGTCGACGTAGCAGGACTCGGCGCCCGCGTCCTCGATGAGCTGCTTCGCCCACCGGTCGATCTCGAGCAGGTTCGTGCCGACACGGGTGCGGTCGCGCAGGGTCTGCAGGATCGTGCCGACGAGCGCTCCGGTGCGGCGGGCACGGTCGACCTCTGCCGGGGTCAGGATCTCGATCACGGGATGATCGTACCGGTATTACTATCGGTGCATGGTCCGTCTGCCGCTCAGCCCCGTCGAACTCGCCCGCGGTCGTGCCCTCGGAGCGCTGCTCCGTGCCGCCCGCGCCGATCGTTCGATGCTCGACGTCGCCCTCGCGGCCGGGGTGTCGCCCGAGACCCTGCGGAAGATCGAGACCGGACGCATCGCGACGCCGTCGTTCGGGACGGTCGCCGCCGTGGCAGCGGTCGTGGGGCTCTCGCTCGACGAGGTCTGGCGCGAGGTGCGTCGGGTCGGCGAGGACGTCGCCGTCGGCCGGACCGTCTCCGCGGACGACACGGCGGACGTCGCCTGAGACTGCCGGCCGGCCGCTCGGCTCGCGTCGCTCCGACGCCGCCGGCCGTCAGGCTGCGGGCAGTTCGGGGACGCCCGGTTCGTCGATCCACGGCGCCGTGACGGCACGGACGGCGTCGACGGACGCCCCCGCGGAACCCGCGAACGCGTCGAGGACGTCCGCCGGGGCGACGCTGGCGTGCCGGTGTCGCTCGGTGATCGTCCGGAGACCGGTGAAGAACGCGCGGTCGCCGAACGTGCGCCGGACCGCGTGCAGGGCCAGCGCGCCACGCTTGTACACCCGGTCGTCGAACATGTCGCGGGCGCCGGGGTCGCCGACCACGAGGTCCTGCGGCTGGTCGAGCAGGCCCGCGCGGTGACGCTCGGCGAGGACGTCCGCGGTGTCGCCGCCCCGGTGCTCGGACCACAGCCACTCGGCGTAGCAGGCGAAGCCCTCGTGGAGCCAGATGTCACGCCAGCGCGCGACCGTCACGGAGTTGCCGAACCACTGGTGTGCGAGTTCGTGCGCGATGAGCCGGTCGGTGCCGTGCTCGCCGTCGACGTGGTTCCGGCCCGACACCGCCAGACCGTGGGCCTCGAGCGGGATCTCGAGCTCGTCGTCGGTCACCACGACCCCGTAGGAGCCGAACGG
>NZ_BACW01000317.1:0-1810 GCF_000333315.1 Curtobacterium sp. B8 | reverse complement strand
CCCGTCCGGATCGCGCGCGCCGCGCGCCCGCCGGTCAGGCGAGCTCGATGAGCTCCGCGTACTCCTTGTTCCAGTGGTCCTCGGTACCGTCCGGCAGCAGCAGGACACGCTCCGGGTTGAGGGCCTCCACCGCGCCCGCGTCGTGCGACACGAGCACGACCGCACCCTCGTAGCCCGCGAGGGCGCCGAGGATCTCCTCGCGCGAGGCCGGGTCGAGGTTGTTCGTCGGCTCGTCGAGGAGCAGCACGTTCGCCCCCGACACGACGATCATCGCGAGCGACAGCCGCGTCTTCTCGCCACCCGAGAGGACGCCGGCCTTCTTGTAGCCGTCGTCGCCGGTGAAGAGGAAGGAGCCGAGCACACGTCGGGCCTCGGTCTCGTTGAGGTCGTTCGACGCCGACACCATGTTCTCGATCACGGTGCGGTTGACGTCGATGTTCTCGTGCTCCTGCGCGTAGTAGCCGATCCGCAGCCCGTGGCCGGGGAGGATCTCGCCGGTGTCCGGCCGGTCGGCGCCCGCGAGGATGCGGAGCAGCGTCGTCTTGCCCGCACCGTTGAAGCCGAGGATGACGACCCGCGAGCCGCGGTCGATCGCGAGGTCGACCCCCGCGAAGATCTCGAGCGAACCATACGACTTGGACAGCCCCTCGGCCATGAGCGGCGTGCGGCCGCACGGCGTCGGGGTCGGGAACCGCAGCTTCGCGACGCGTTCGACGGCACGCTCGTCCTCGAGGCCGGCCAGGAGCTTCTCGGCTCGGGCGACCATCTGGTGGGCCGCCGCTGCCTTCGTCGCCTTCGCACCGAACCGCGCTGCCTGGTCCTTGAGGGTCGCGGCCTTCTTCTCGGCGTTCGCGCGCTCCTTGCGGCGACGTTCCTCGTCGGCGGCCCGCTGGCGCTGGTACAGCTTCCAGCCCATGTTGTAGACGTCGATCGACTGCCGGTTCGCGTCGAGGTAGAACACGCGGTTGACGACCTCGTCGACGAGCTCGACGTCGTGGGAGATGACGATCACACCGCCCGGGTAGGTCTTCAGGTGCTCGCGCAACCAGACGATCGAGTCGGCGTCGAGGTGGTTCGTCGGCTCGTCGAGGATCATCGTCTCGGCGTCCGAGAACAGGATGCGCGCGAGCTCGATGCGCCGACGCTGACCACCGGACAGGGTCTTCAGCTGCTGGTCGAGGATGCGGTCCGGCAGCTTGAGGTTCGACGCGATCGACGCTGCCTCGGCCTCGGCCGCGTAGCCCCCGAGCGCGTTGAACTGGTCGTCGAGTCTGCTGTACCGGCGCATCGCCTTCTCGGCCACGGCCGGGTCGTCGCTCGCCATGTCGAGGGTCGCGAGCCGGATGCCCTCGACGAGCTCGCCGAGGCCCCGAGCATCGAGGATGCGCTTCCGCGCGGTGTCCTCCGGGTTGCCGGAGCGGGGGTCCTGCGGGAGGTACCCGATCTCGCCGCCGCGTTCGATCTTGCCCGCGGTCGGCTGCGTCTCCCCCGCCAGCGCCTTCGTCATCGTGGTCTTTCCGGCACCGTTGCGCCCGACCAGCCCGATCTTGTCGCCCTTCTCGACACGGAAGGAGACGTTCTCCATGAGGAGGCGGGCCCCGACGCGGATCTCGAGATCGTGCACGGCAAGCACAGTGGACGTCCAATCAGTTGGTGGTTTTGCACAACGACGTGTGCGGGAGGTGCACCGCTACGCTGACGGGACCGATGGTCTCAGAACGGGACCAGCAGTCCATTCTAGGAGAATCCATGACGAACGCCACCGGGTTCGCTCGCCGCGCAGTGCTCGCCGACCGTCTTCGTTCCCACG
>NZ_BACW01000318.1:0-1750 GCF_000333315.1 Curtobacterium sp. B8 | reverse complement strand
CTTAGGGTTGTCCCAGGAGACGAGGAACATCCGAATGAAGACCACGCACAGCATCACGGCCTTCCCCGAGTCGCCGGAACTGGACCGTGCGCACCGGCTCTCACGGTACGTCTGGCAGATGGCCGTCCGAGTGATCTGCTTCGTTGCGGCGGTGCTCATGTGGACCGCGTGGCACACCTGGCTCGTGGTCATCCCGATCGTCCTCGCGGGCGTCATCCCGTGGGTGGCCGTCATCCTCGCGAACGCCGGCAACCGCGCCGAGAACGACGTCGTCGCACCGGCCGGGGCCGTGCAGCTCTACGACGCCGCGGACGTCCGCATGCGCGAGGAGCAAGAGGCCGCTCGTGCCCAGGCGTACCGCGACGAGCAGGACCGGCTCCGCGACGCTGCCCAGCACGCGCAGGACGAGTGGCAGCGCAACGGCGACCACACCAACGTCTGGCCCCCGAAGACCGGCGGACGGCGCTGATGGGGGCGACCTTCGACCTCTTCACCGAGCCGGGGTCGACTCCCGTGTGCTCACGGGCCGGGTGCACCCAGACCGCCGAGTGGCGCGTCAACTGGCGGAACCCGCGCATCCACGCGACCGACCGGGTGAAGATCTGGGCGGCGTGCGACGAACACCGCGACTTCCTCGCCGACTACCTCCGTTCCCGCTCGTTCCCCGTCCGCGTGACGGGCATGCTCGAGGACGTCGACCGGCTCGACGACCTCCGTGACCCGAACGCCGGGCCGAAGAACGACGTCGGGGTGCGCGCCACCGGCACCGAGCGATGAGCGACGGCTTCGACCCGAGCTCCCGGTACGGCCGGCGTCACGCGGCGAAGCTGCAGCGCAGCACGACGGCCGCGCCCGAGCACCGGCCCGGTGAACCGTTCGTCGGCTGGCGCTTCGTCCGCAGCCGTCGCTGGCTCGGGTACTTCGCGATCGCCGTCGCCTTCGCGATCGTCTGCGCCCTGTTCGGCATGTGGCAGTGGGACCGCCGCAACGAGGCCGTCCGCCAGAACGAGCAGATCGCCCAGAACTACGACCACACTCCGGTGCCGCTCGACCAGGCACTCCCCCGGGCTTCGAGCTGGGACGCCGACCAGACCTGGCTCCGTGTCACAGCCACCGGCCGCTACGACACCGACGCCCAGCTGCTCGTCCGCAACCGCGTGCACAACGGACAGCCCGGCTTCGAGGTCCTCACCCCGCTCGTCACCGCGGACGGCCGGGCGTTCGTCGTCGACCGTGGCTGGGTGCCGACCGGCAACCGGCAGGACGCGCCCGACCACGTCCCCGCGCCCCCGAGCGGCGAGGTCACGGTCGTCGTGCGCCTCCAGCAGAGCGAACCGCGCATCCCCGGCCGCTCCGACCCGTCGCACACCGACCAGGTGCAGTCGGTCACGTTGTCCGACGTCCGCGACAAGATCGACATGCCGATCTGGACCGGCGCGTACGGCCAGCTCGCCTCTGAGGACCCGGCGCCGACGCAGACCCCACCGCTCGGCTGGGAGCGCCCGTCGGCCGACACCGGTCTGCACCTCAGCTACTTCATCCAGTGGTTCCTCTTCGCGGCCGGCGGCTTCGGGTTCCTCGCGTACGTGATGGTGCAGGAGTACCGCAACCTGAACCAGGACGACCCCGAGGAACGCGAGCGAGCCGAGGAGCGTCGTCGACGCCGGGACGCGAAGCCGAAGTCCGACGCCGAGGTCGAGGACGAGTTGCTGAACGTCGGTCGCTGAACGCGACCTGTCACGGACGGGAG